>DATCJM010000196.1:0-1699 GCA_036562805.1 Sphingomicrobium sp. | reverse complement strand
CTTCCGGAGCTTCGACTTCCTGATGCCTTGGGAAGGGCCGGAATATCATCTTCCGGGGGATGAGAAGGCTACGGGTGAGGGGCCCGGCGCCCCGACGCCTGCTCCCGCGCCGACCGGGCCCGCACCGCAGAACGTCGCCACTGCGGCGAAGACGCCGAAAACGACCGATACGCCGGCGCAAACGGGCGCCGGAGCGCCGGGCGACGCGCAGGCGCAGAAGGAAGCGCGCAAGCCTCGCTCGAAAAAGGCCGAGCAGGAGGTGCTCAAGCCCAAGAACGGCCCTGAACCGAAGCCGAGGGCGCCACGCAAGCCCCGATCGGGCGGGAGCGCAGCATGAGCCGGACCATTGAAGTCACGATGGGCGCAGGCGGCGAGGGGCTTGAGCTTGCCGGACGTCCTGGCGCGATCCATCCCGCCGGGCGCGATCCGGGTGATGAGACGCTCAACAATTACACGATCAACTTCGGGCCTCAGCACCCGGCGGCGCACGGCGTTCTCCGGCTGATTCTGGAGCTCGACGGCGAGGTCGTGGAGCGGGTCGACCCGCATATCGGGCTGCTTCACCGCGGCACCGAGAAATTGATCGAATACAAGACCTACGCTCAGGCTTTGCCTTACTTCGACCGGCTCGATTATTGCTCGCCCATGTGCATGGAGCACGGCTTCGTGCTCGCGATCGAGAAGCTGCTTGGCTTGGAGATCCCGCTTCGCGCCCAGTACATCCGCACCATGATGGCGGAGCTCACCCGCATCAAGAACCACATGCTGAACCTGGGCAGCCACATCATGGACGTCGGCGCGATGACGCCGAACCTGTGGCTGTTCGAGGTCCGCGAGGACCTGATGCAGATTTACGAGCATGTGTCCGGGGCGCGCATGCACGCGAATTACTTCCGGGTCGGCGGCGTGCGCGAGGACATTCCTCCGGCGGTCTTGGACAAGATCGGAGAGTTCCTCGATAACCGACTGCAAATATTCGAAGATGCGATCAGTCTTGTGGCCGACAACCGCATCTTCAAGCAACGCAATGTCGATATCGGCGTCGTCAGCCGGGACGACGCGATTGCGTGGGGCTTCTCCGGTCCGATGATCCGCGCCTCGGGCGTTCCGTGGGACATCCGCAAGGCGCAGCCGTACGAAGTCTATGACCGAATGGACTTCGAGATCCCGGTCGGCACCAACGGCGATTGTTACGACCGTTTCCTGGTCCGCGTCGAAGAGGTCCGCCAGAGCTGGAAAATCGCGCGTCAGTGCCTCAACGAGCTGCCTTCCGGGCCGATCGGCGCCGACAACAAGGTGTTCCCGCCGATGCGATCGACGATGAAGACGTCGATGGAGGCCTTGATCCACCACTTCAAGCTCTACACCGAAGGCTATCACGTGCCGCCCGGCGAGGTTTACGTCGCGACCGAAAGCCCCAAGGGCGAGCTCGGCGTCTATCTCGTCGCGGACGGCACCAATCGCCCCTATCGCTGCCACATCCGCCCGACCGGATTCTCGCACCTCCAGGCGATGGACTTCATGATGAAGGGCCACATGCTCGCGGACACCACCGCGATCCTCTCAGCGATCGACGTCGTTTTCGGGGAGGTGGACCGCTGATGGCCGGCCAGGCGGGAATCCTCGACAGCCCGGAGCAGCGGGCCCGCTGGGAAGGCTTCCAGTGGACGCGCGAGAATGCGCAGGCCGCTGAGGAGAT
>DATCJM010000131.1:0-12262 GCA_036562805.1 Sphingomicrobium sp. | reverse complement strand
CATGGAACGGACGTTCCGTCAGCTCGCTGCCGACAAGGGACTCGACTTCAACGTCGAGTTCGACGGCAAGCTTCCGCAGGCGATCCGCACCGACGAAAAGAGGCTGCAGCAGATCGTCCTCAACCTGCTCTCGAACGCGTTCAAGTTCACGTCCAAGGGCAGCGTCACACTCGCGGTGAGCTGCGCCGACAGCGGCTGGAGCCCGACTCATCCGGTGCTTCGCAACGCCGAGCGGGCGATCGAGATCACGGTCACCGACACCGGCATCGGCATCCCGGAGGACAAGCAGAAGCTGATCTTCGAGGCGTTCCAGCAGGCCGACGGCACGACCAGCCGCAAATATGGCGGCACGGGTCTCGGCCTGTCGATCAGCCGCGAGATTGCGCGCCTGCTCGGTGGCGAACTGCAGGTTCGCTCCAGGCCCGGCGAAGGCTCGACCTTCACTCTCTACGTTCCGCTCGAAGCGGTCGTGGAAGCGGGTGCCGCCGTTCCGGGGACCACCGCCCGCTATGACAATAGTGGCGCTGTCATTCCGACCGCCTTGCCGACGAGCTTCGAGGTCAACGACGATCGAGACGAATTGGGCAAGGACCCGTTCGTATTGATCGTCGAGGACGACGCGACGTTCGCGACCATTCTCCTCGATGCTGCGCACGAAGCGGGGCTCAAGGGGGTGGTTTCGACGGCAGGCGCCGGAACGCTGGCGATGGCGCGCAAGCTTCAGCCGAGCGCGATCACGCTCGATCTTGGCCTGGCCGATATCGACGGCTTCGTCCTGCTCGACCTGCTCAAGCACGATCCGGACACCGCGCACGTTCCGATCCACGTCGTATCGGGCGCGGACCGCAGCCAGGCGGCGATGAACCTCGGCGCTTTCGGCGTCACCGAAAAGCCCGCAGAGCGCGAGGAGCTCGTCCGCGTATTCCGCGCGCTGAACGAGGAAACCGGCGGCAAGCCGCGCAAGCGGCGGAAGGCGGAGCGGCCGCGGCAGCGCAGCGTCGCCGAGCTTGCCGGCGCCAAGGTGCTGATCGTCGACGACGACATCCGAAACATCTTCTCGCTGACAAGCGTTCTGGAAAGCCATGACGTGGAAGTGCTCCACGCGGAGCGCGGGAAGGACGGGATCCTGATCCTAGAGCAGACGCCGGGCGTCGATGTGGCGCTGATCGACATCATGATGCCCGAGATGGACGGCTATGAAACGATGAAGCAGGTTCGGCAAAGGCCGGAGCTCGCCGACCTGCCGCTGATCGCTGTTACGGCCAAGGCGATGAAGGGCGACCGTCAGAAGTGCCTGGATGCGGGCGCGTCGGACTACATCGCAAAGCCGGTCGACATCGAGCTGCTGCTCGCGCTGCTGCGCGTGTGGGTGGCGCGCGGACGCGAGGCGCAGGCCACGGCAGCGTTCGTCATGGAGCCGGCGGAGTAATCGGATGAACCGTCCGGTGGGCGAGATGGCGGCGCCGTTGCATAGTGCCGACGGCGAGCAAGTCGACGAGGCCGAGGTCGAGCGCGCGCGCGTCCTTCTCGTCGACGACGACGAACGCAACCTGCTCGCCGTTGCCACGGTTCTCGAGGACCTTGGCGAGGTCGTTCTCGCTCGCTCGGGCGAAGAAGCGCTGCGTCACCTCCTGAAGGGTGAGTTCGCGGTTATCCTGCTCGACGTCTACATGCCCGGAATGGACGGTTACGAGACCGCCCAGATCATCCGCAGCCGCGACCAGACCAAGGGCATTCCGATCGTCTTCCTTTCCGCGGTCAACAAGGAAGCAGAGCATCTGCTTCGCGGCTATTCGATGGGCGCGGTCGATTATGTGTTCAAGCCGGTCGACCCGGTCATCCTCCGCTCGAAGGTCGCGGTCTTCGTCGAGCTGTTCGAAAAATCGAAGGAGGTCGAGCGAAAGGCGCGCCACGAACAAGCGCTGCTCGATGCCAATCTTCGCGCCAACGCCGAGCGCCTGCGTGTCGAGCAGGAACTTCGGCGTGCGGAGCAACGCCAGGCCGTGGTCATCCAGTCGCTGCCGATGGTCCTTTATCTCGAGCCGTTCGATTCCAAGCGGCGCGTTCCGAACTATCTGACCGGCGATCTCGAGGCGATCACCGGCTTCACCTACGATCAGCTCGCCAGCGATCCGCAAATATGGATCGAACGGCTTCATCCGGACGATCGGATCAAGGTGGTCGCGGCGCTCGAGGCGCGGAGCAAATCCGGCAAGATGTCGATCGAATATCGCTGGCAGTGCGCCGATGGCGGTTTCAGGCATTTCCTCGACCAGGCGGTACTCTTGAAGGATGCACACGGGCAGCCGGTCGAATTCGCCGGAACGATCACCGACGTCAGCGAGCAGCGGTCGCTTGAGAGCCAGTTGGTCCAGGCGCAGAAAATGGATGCGATCGGGAAGCTGACCGGCGGCATCGCGCACGATTTCAACAATCTGCTTGCCGCGGTCATCGGCGGCCTCAGCGTTATCGAACGGCGGACCGAGCTCGCGCCCGAGCAGCAGCGTGTGCTCGACATGACAAAGCGTGCCGCCGAACAGGGGAGCGAGCTCGTTCGGCGACTGCTCGCTTTTGCGCGCCGCCAGCGGCTCGAGCCGCACGCAATCGATCTTGGGTCGCTGCGCGATGCGGTGGTGGATCTTCTGACCCATACGCTCGGCGGACTGATGAACTTCGAATGGCGCCTTGCCGACGGCGTCTGGCGCGTCTTCGCCGACCAGTCGCAGCTGGAGCTGGCGCTGATGAACCTCATCATCAACGCGCGTGACGCCATGCCGGCCGGCGGTACCGTCACGATCTCAGCGGAAAACCGCAAAGTCGGAGCGGACGAGCTGCCGGGTGCGGACGCAGGCGATTATGTTCGCCTTGCGGTGGAGGACACCGGGACGGGAATCGCCCGGGAGCATCTCGAGAAGGTGCTTGAGCCTTTCTTCACGACCAAGGCCGTCGGCAAGGGCAGCGGCCTTGGCCTCAGCATGGTCTATGGCTTTGCTAAGCAGTCGAACGGCGCGTTCACGCTCGCGAGCGAGGAAGGCAGCGGAACGACTGCAGCGCTGTGGCTGCCGCGGGCGCCGCAGAAGGAAAAACGCAAGGAAGCGCCGGTCTCCGATGAGCCTCGCTCGGGTGCCTTGCGTTCGTTGCGCATCCTCCTCGTCGACGACCACGAGGAAGTGCGGAGCACGACCGCCGCGATACTCTCGGATTTCGGGCACGAAGTCGTCGAGGCGGCGACGGGGTCCGATGCATTAGTCGCGCTCAAGGGCGGTGATTGCCGGTACGACCTGATGATTACCGATTATGCGATGCCGCACGTGTCCGGCGCGGAGTTCCTTCGCGAGGCGCGGCTTTTGTGCCCCGGCGTCCCGGCGCTGATGATCACGGGCTATGCCGATGCCGACGCGATCGCCGACCGGCCGGAGAATGTGGAGATCCTCCTCAAGCCTTTCACGCCGCATAAGCTCGACGCGGCAATCGCGCGTGTGTGCGAAGCCGAAGTCGCACCGACGGAAGCCTAGCCGACATAGCGCTTGCCCTGAACGCGCATTCTAGCCCATCGCCCGACCATGAACATTTGCGTTGTCGGAGCGGGCGCGGTGGGCGGCTGGGTCGCAGCGAGGCTGGCGCTCGCGGGTAATGAAGTCGCGGTCATCGCACGCGGGGAAACGCTTCACGCCATCGACAGCGGCGGGCTGCTGATCACCGATGGCGGCGACACGCGCTGCGTCGCGGTCACTGCGGCGGAAGATCCGTCGAGTCTCGGCGCGCAGGACGTCGTCGTCGTCGCAGTGAAGGCACCCGCTTTGCCGCAAATCGCACCGGCGATGGAACCGTTGATCGGAGCGGACACGCAGATCGTGCCAATGCTCAACGGCGTTCCCTGGTGGTTCACCGATGACCCTTTGTGGTCGGTCGATCCCGAGCTCGCGATCGCCGACGCACTGCCGGTCGAGCAGGTGGCGGGCTGCGTGGTTCACGCGAGCTGTTACCGCCAAGCCCCGAACCACGTGGTCGTCAAACATGCCGAGAAGCTGATCCTTGGCGAGCCCGCAAATGGTTCAAGCGAGCGAATCGACCGCCTCTGCACCCTGTTCGAAAATGCCGGCATCCGCTGCGAGGCGAGCGACAACGTGCGCCGGTCGATCTGGTACAAGCTGTGGGGCAATGCGACGATCAATCCGCTGTCGGCGCTGACGCGCGCCACCGCGGACAAGCTGCTCGACGACGCCGACATTCGCGCCTTCATGGCCGAGGCAATGGACGAGCTGGCCGCGGTCGGCGCAGCGATCGATTGCCCGATCCGCGAAAGCGCGGAAGATCGGATGGCCGTTACCGCAAGGCTTGGAGCATTCAAATCGTCCATGCTGCAGGATGTCGAGGCTGGCCGCCCGATCGAGCTCGAGGCGCTGCTCGGCGCACCACGTGAAATCGCGCGGCGCGTCGATGTGCCGACGCCGCGCCTCGACCGGCTTTACGCGATGACGCGGATGCTGGGCGAGAATCTTGGCCTGATCTAGGACGCGGCGATCACCCGTCCGATGCATTCGCCAAAGCCTATCCGCGGCGCGCCTTCGCGTTCGCACCACGCGCGGAGCGTCACCTCGTCGCCGTCTTCGAGGAAGCGTCGCGTCTCGCCGTTCGGAAGTTGCACCGGCTGCTTGCCGCCGCGGCTGATCTCGAGAAGCGATCCCAGCCCCTTGTCGCTTTCGGTCGATAGCGTCCCCGTCCCGATCAAATCGCCCGGCTGAAGATTACAGCCGTTGGCGCTGTGGTGCGCGACGATCTGCGCCGCGCTCCAGTACATCGCCGCATCGGCTGAACCGCGCGACAGGATGTGCGGTGCCACGCCATCCTTGCGCATCTGCGCGGTCGAGAGCGTCACTTCGAGTTGGACCGCAAGCCCGCCGCTCGCGCGATCCGCGGGATCGTCGAGATACGGCAAAGGCTGCGGATCGCCTTGGGGCCGCGGCGGCATCGGCGCGCGAAATGGCGCGAGCGCATCCGGGCTCACAACCCACGCGCTGACGCTGGTGAGGAAATTCTTGGCGAGGAACGGGCCGAGCGGCTGATACTCCCACGCCTGGAGGTCGCGCGCGGACCAGTCGTTGAGCAGACAATAGCCGGCGATATGCTCTCCCGCCTCGCCGATCGGGATGGGCGAACCAAGCTCATTGCCCTCGCCGATCCAGATGCCGAGCTCGAGCTCGTAATCGAGGCGGCCGCTTGGTCCATATTCGGGCGCATCGGCGTCGGGCGACTTGCGCTGCCCATTCGGACGGATCACCGGCTCCCCCGATACTCGGACCGAACTCGCACGCCCGTGATATCCGATCGGCACATATTTGTAGTTCGGAAGCAGCGGATTGTCGGGCCGGAACTGCTTCCCGACATTCGTCGCGTGATGGATGCCGACGTAGAAGTCGGTGTAGTCGCCGACCACGCACGGCAGGTGCATGCGCACCTCGGTCTGACCGACGAGCTCAGCCTCAATGTCGTCGCGATATGCTTCGTCGCTCAATAGTTCGGACAGTCGCTCGCGCAGCGCACGCTGCACCTCGGGACCGCGTGAAAGCCATGCGTTGAGCACCGGCTGCGACAAATCCTCCCGCCAGTCGTCGTCGAGCAGGTCGGCGATAGCAGTGACATCCAGAACGTAATCGCCAATCGCGACGCCGACGTGGCGTCGCCGCTCGCCGACAGAGAAAATGCCGAGCGGCAAATTCTCGATCGGGAAGTCGCTGCCCGTTGCGCTCTCCACCCAGCTTGTCGGGCCAGAATTGTCCTTATGCCCGCTCACGGCAGCTCTGCTTTCGGAAATCCGGCCCACGCCTCGTCATAATCCGGCTGCGCGTGCTCGAGCGCGAAGGCGGTCGGCCGATAAGGCCAGCACGTCTCGACCATGAACGCCATCGTGCCCTCGATCTTGTGCGGATTCAGCGCAGCCTCGCTCGCCTTGCGCCAGCTTTCGACGTCGGGCCCGTGGCCGCTCATCAGATTGTGCAGGCTGAGGCCACCGGGCGCGAAGCCTTCCGCCTTCGCGTCATAGGCGCCATGGATCAGCCCCATCGCCTCGCTCATCACGTTGCGGTGGAACCACGGCGGCCGGAACGTATCCTCGGCGACCATCCAGCGGGGCGGGAAGATGACGAAATCCGCGTTCGCGCGGCCGGGGACGTTGCTCGGGCTGGTCAGCACAGTGAAGATCGACGGATCCGGATGATCGAAGCTGACGCTATTGATGACGTTGAAGCGGGAAAGGTCGTAGCGGTAGGGCGCGTAATTTCCGTGCCAGGCGACGACGTCGAGCGGCGAATGGTCGACGGTGGTGCTCCACAAATGGCCCAGCGACTTCTGGATGACTTGAGTGGGGTGGTCCTTGTCCTCGAACCAGGCGACCGGCGTTTCGAAATCGCGGGGGTTCGCAAGTCCATTGGACCCGATCGGGCCAAGTTCCGGCAGGCGAAATGAAAGGCCGTAATTCTCGGCGACATATCCGCGCGCCTCGCCCTCGAGGAGACTTACGCGGAACTTCACGCCGCGCGGCACCACGCCGATGCTTCCTGGCGCGACATCCAGACAGCCGAGCTCCGTCTCCAGCCGGATCGTCCCGTGCTGGGGAACGATTACCAATTCGCCGTCGGCATCGACGAACACGCGCCCGTCCATGCTCCTCGTCGCCCGATAGACGTGCACGGCGCAGCCTTCGAGGTCATCGGGCTTTCGCGCATGAAGCATGGTCGCAAGCCCGTCCACGAAGTCGAAGCCTTCGGCCAGCCGCGGCGGGTCCCACCGCAGCCGGTTCGGCGCCAGCGGTTCGGCCGACGCCGGGGCAGCGAAGAGGGGTGCGCCTTCGTAGGCGACAAATGGGCGGTGGTCCGCCGTCGGCCGCATCCGGTACAGCCAGGACCGGCGGTTCTCGTGTCGCGGCGAAGTAAACGAACTTCCGGAGAGCTGTTCGGTATAAAGACCGAACGGCGGCCGCTGCGGCGAGTTGCGGCCCTTCGGCAATGCTCCCTCGACCGCCTCGCTTTCGAAGTGGCCGCCGAAGCCGGTCATGTAGCCGTTCGTCATGCGCGCCGGTTACTTCGTCACGCCCCCAAAAACAAACGGGCGCGGCCCGTACTCGGACCGCGCCCGCGCGCGAACGGGGACTCGCTACCCGTTCGTGCTCGTTTGAAAGATCAGTGGTTGACGTTCACGTCGATGGAGTTCGGGACGTTGATGTTGGTCGATTTGCCGCCGAGTCCGAGGTCTGCGCGGAAAATGTACAGCAGCACCAGGACGACGATGATCAGCAGCACCACGGCAAGCACGCCGCCGCCGCCCCCGCCGCCGGTCTCGACCACAGTCGTATGTTCGCGCTCGGTATCGTCGCGGTCGTCGGCCATGGAAACTCTCCCTGCTTTGGCTGTTTTGCTGGCGAAACGAACGAAGTTCAGCCGCGCCGGTTCCAGCGAAGGACAAGTAATGAAGCACCAGCTCTGCCTTCCCCTTGTCGCGCTCGCGTTAGCGTCGTGCGGGCAGCGAGGTCAGCCCCAGCAACCAGCCAGAAATGCAGCCGCGCCCGCGGCCCCGGCACCAAGCGCTTCTCCCGCATTGTCGAACGCCCCGGCGCCGCAGCCCGAACCCTCATCCAGGGAGCCCGCCGTCGACCCCAAGAGTAGCGCGGCCGCCGTGGAGCTGGTCGACAAGTTCGTCACGCTTCTAAACCGCCATCGCTTCGATGAGGCCTACATGCTGCTCGGGCCCGGCGCCCCTTCCCGAACGCAGTTCGACCGCGACTTCACGCGCTATTCCGGTCTCGAGGTGAGCGCGGGGCAGCCCGGCGATCAGGAGGGCGCTGCGGGCTCGATCTATCTGTCGGTCCCGTTGACCGTTTCCGGCATCTTCGAAGGGCAGCGAAAGCACCGCGACGCAACTGCGATCCTGCGACGCGTGAACGACGTCCCCGGCGCGACCGAGGCCCAGCGCCACTGGCACATCGAACGGATCGATTGGGGAAGCGCGCCCTAGAAGCTGTTCATCTCCGCGGCGAGCTTGTTCGTATCGTCGCTGCTGATCGCGGCGCCTGAGGCGTCCGTGGGCTGCTCGGCGTTCGCCGACGCGTTCTCGTCCTGGGGTTGTGAACCGGCGAAATCATAAGCGAACCAGATGATGCCGGCGGCCCAGAGGAGCGCCATCCAGCGGCTTTTGAACACCGTGCTGGTCTTCATCGGGAACATCGGCCGATTGTCGCGCTGCGGCCTTAAGATTGCGTTGCCTGCTGCTCGCCCCGCTCGTGCGTCACTTCGCGGTATGCAAATCGGTCACGAATGCGGGTGTTGAAATAGATGCCCTTGGCGAACGCCGACCTGAACGTGTCGGCAACCTCCGGCGGCACATCAGTGTAAACGTAGCGACGGCCCGTGGTGAACTCGACCCACAGCTCGGAGCTGTCTGGGCAATAGACGAAGCGGCGAATGACGCTCGAAGGCATGCCGTCTCAACGCTTCACGCCGCATCCGGAGCCGCAATCCGTATGCGGCCGCGGCTCAAGGCGCCTGCCATGCCGCCAAGAGCGAGGATCGCGCCACCGATCGCCAGCGGCGTCCAGCGATAATGTTCGAGCCAGGTCGAGAAGCCCATCGCAATGATCGGCACAATGACGCTCGAATAAGCCGTTTTGCCGGGGCCTATGCGGCGAATCACGGGATAGTAGAGGCTGAACGTCAGCACCGAGGCCGCAAGCGCAAGGTACAATAGCCCCGCCCAATATGAAGCTCGGCTATCCATCGTCGGTGGGCCGGTCATCACGAAGGCGATGATGGCGTCGATGATCGCGCCAGCGGCCATGCACCAGGCGAGCAACGCGAACAACGGGAAGCGGCGAATTTCGGGCCGCGCCTGCAAGACATTCGCGGTCGACGCGCCGAGCATTCCGACGAACGTCAGCGCGATTCCTGCGCCGACAGCTCGGGCGCTGGCCGCGTGCGCGCGCAGCTCATTGGCGAACAGCAAGGCAATGCCGATCACTGCGACGGCGGAGCTCCCGGCGAAACGCGCGCTCGGCCGCTGACCGAGAAACGCCCACGCGAGTAGGCTGCTCGGAATCAGCAATAGGGCGAACACCGTCGCGACGACACCGGATGTGATGTGCTGCTCGGCGAGGTAGACCGCGTCGAAGTTGATGCAGAATTGCGTGAAGCCGAGGAACGCCGCGGCCAGCAGGCCTTTGCGTCCGAGGCGCAGGTCTTCGCCCTTGAACCAGGCGACGATTGCCATCGCGACGGCCGAAATGATGAAACGGTAAGCGACCGACCATTGCGGTGCGACGGTGCCGAGCTGGCCGCGGATGACGATCCACGTCGACCCCCAGATCGCCGTGAAAATGATGAAAGGAAGAACGACGGTCCGGAGCTCGGAGTCCAGCGTCTGGCTCACAATTTGGCGATCGCCGCGGCGAGCGCGCCGACGTCGTCATCTTGCTGGTCCCAGCTGGTGACGAGGCGGATCTGCCCCGGTCCCCACTCATAGAAATCGAAGCCCATGCCGGTCAGCCGCGCGGCCTCGTCCGGCGTGACCTTCAGGAACACTTCGTTCGCTTCGACCGGATAGACGAGGCGCTGCGGTGCTGCTTGGGCAAGCTTCTGGGCCGCAGCGTTGGCTGCACGCGCATTCTCAAGCCAGAGGCCACCGTCGAGCATCGCCAGCAACTGGGCGGCGAGATAGCGGCCTTTCGACAGCAGGTGCCCCGCCCGCTTCCGCCGCACCGCGATCTCGTCAGCGAACTTAGTTCTGAAAAGGATCAGCGCCTCGGCATTGAGGCCGCCGTTCTTGACGAAGCCGAACGAAAGCGCGTCGACACCTGCGCGCCATGTGAGCGCCGCCAGATCTTCGCCGGAGAATGCGACAGCATTGGCAAGCCGCGCGCCGTCCATGTGCAGCGAAAGGCCGCGCTGCTTTGCAAGTTCACCGATCGCCGCAACCTCTTCGGCGCTGTAGACCAGCCCATATTCCGTCGCGTTGGTGATCGAGATCGCCCCGGGCTGGACCTGGTGGACGTCGTCGCGGATCGCGTCGCACGCGTCGGCAATTGCCGCCGGCGTGATTTTCGCGCCTTCGCCGTCGAGCAGAACGAGCTTCGAGCCGCCCGTGAAGAATGCCGGTGCCCCGGCCTCGTCGACTTCGATGTGCGCGTCCCGATGGCACAGGATCGATCGGTAGGGCGGGCACAGCGCGGCGAGAGCCAGGCAATTGGCCGCGGTGCCCGTCGTCACCCAGAAGGCGCGAACTTCCGTCCCGAACAGGTCGGAGAAAGCGCCATCGAGGCGGCAGCTCCACTCGTCACCGTCATAAGCGGTGTCGACGCGGTTGGCGGCGGCGACCGCTTCGAGGACCTTCGGATGTACCGCAGCGGCATTGTCGGAGAAGAAACGCATGGCGGCTGCGATGAAGCCGAAGCACTCCTGCAGCGCAAGCGATGTTTAGCGCTCGTCAACCTCGTCGGGGTCGGTTTTGGAAGGCCCGCGTCCCTGTCCCTTGCGGCGCCTCAGATTTTCGCGAAGCGCAGCAGCCAGCCGCTTCTCCCGCTCCTCGTCTTTCGCTGCCATGCCAGTCACATGCGTCCGGCAGCCGGGCCGCGCAAGCGGGTTGACACGCGAAGGCCGCCGCCGTCATAGGCGCGCGACTTCCGGACAAAATGCTGCCGTAGCTCAGTGGTAGAGCGCATCCTTGGTAAGGCTGAGGTCGTGAGTTCAATCCTCACCGGCAGCACCATCCCCTTAGCCTGCATCGGGACGGTCCGGCGCCGCGCCCGGCAGGAAAAAGCGCATCAGATAGACGAGCCGGCCGTTCTCGACCGAATCCCCGAAGCTCGGGCCCGCGGTATGCCAATATTGCGGCTGCTGGAGGACGAGGCGATTGAAGCGCATCGGCACGGTCATCGTCAGCTCCCACTTCGAGCGGTCGAGCGCGTCCTTGCCGAGGATTTGGGCATTCAGCTCCTCATATGACGAATAGCCGGTGGCCCTCAGCTCCTCCTCGGTGAAGGGCAAATGATCGGTGCCGGTCGGAAGGTGGCGATAGAATTCGGTACCGCCCCGGCAATCCTCGGGCCGGCTGAGATAGAGGATGCCCGACCAGTGGCTGGTGTCGATGTGGATCTTCCCCGGCGCATCGTCCTTCGCCAGCGCGATGCGGAAGCTGCCGTGCGAATAATCCTTGGTCCACGGCGCTCGCACCGGTTGGTAGACCAGCTTGGAGACGATGTCGTCGAGGCCGGGGATGTTGATCTTCTCGACCGAATTGAGGCCGGGATATGGACCCTCGAGTGAGTAATCGAGCTTGAGCGCCCGCTCGCGCAGTTCCTCCGCATTGGGGAGGAAATCGTCGATGACGATCACATGCGGGATCACTCGTCGCTCCACTCGGCCTGCATGAGACGCCGCTTAGGCCAGGTGCAAAATCGACCGCAAGCACTCGGCGGAGCCGAGCGCCGGATCAGGCGTCGCGGTCGCGGAGCGGCTTTTCGCCGAGCGCAGCGTCCATCCCGCGCGCGAGCGCATCGCCGACCCATACGAGGCCGCCGAGGGTGAGGATGGCGAAGACGAGTTGCAGTGCGCTGGTCATGGTCCGACTCGGGATTTCCTTTATTGAGAACGCATTAAACCCGAAATTAAGCGCGCGTGACTCTTCTGTCATCGTTCCGGCGCTCAGCGGGGTCGGTTCGTCGTTCCCTTGCCCGCCGTAATGAACAGGGCAACCACCGGCTCGTTCGCGTCCGCCGTGTGCCAGGCGCCGCGCGGATTGATCGCATATTCGCCCGGGCCGAGCTCATAAGCGCGCTCATCGCCGTCGGCCAGTTGCTGGTGGAGTGTCATGTGCCCCTGGAGGCAGCAGACCACCTCCTCGCCCGAAGGATGCATTTCCCAGCTGGTCCAGCTCTCGTCGAAGCGGAACAAGGCGACGATCCGGCCCTCGTCGAGGTCGTCGGCGTGGCGCTCGCCATAGGCTTCGTACCAATCCATCCCAGTGAATTGCGGCTCGGACACGGCGCGCGCTCCGAGCCCGAGATGGATCGGGAAGTCGTATAGCGATTTTCCCGTCGTCACCCCTCCGCGCCCATGGTGAAGGCATTGAGCTTGTTGCCGTCCGGATCGCGGAAATAGCCAGCGTAGAAGCCGCCGCCGCGGTCGCCGGGCGCACCTTCGTCGCTGCCGCCGTTCGCAAGCGCGAGGTCGTAGAGGCGCTGGACCTGGTCCTTGTCCTTCGCCTCGAGTGCGACCAT
>DATCJM010000116.1:0-11882 GCA_036562805.1 Sphingomicrobium sp. | reverse complement strand
GCCGGCATGGGCGCGGCGGCGGCCGTGACGATCGCGGGCCGCGGCGCGACGGCGGTGGCCGTGGCGGCGCTCGTGATCATCGCGGACCGCGCGGGGATCGTGGCGATCGCGGCCCGCGCCGCGACCGCGAAGGCGGCGAGCGCCAGGGTGGCGACGAGGGGCCTGCCCCCGAATTCGCGCCGGCGTTCCTGACGGGGGACAGCGAGGAGTAATCGTCCTTACCTCGGTCCAACGAGAAGGCCCCGTGAGCGATCGCGGGGCCTTTTCAATGTTGCGGTCGCGATTCCAGGCGGCGGAGCTGATCGTTGGCCGGCGATCCGTTTTCGTGCGTCGTGCATCGCCTTGCGTGCAAGCCGCTCCGCAATGGAGGGAAAGTTGCGGGTCCGGTAACCGGGGGCGTTTAGCGCGGGCGTTCCAATCCGATGAGAGCGCGATGACGGCGACGACCACATCCGACCAGGGACCGGAGGCGCGGCGGGCGGCGCGGAGCAGCATGTATGTCGCCGCGGTGCTGTGCAGCGGCGGCGCATCCTCGCCCGTGCGGATCAGGAACATGTCGCCAACGGGCGCGCTGATCGAGGGCGGTTTCGCGGTCGGCCGCGGCGAGACGGTCCACCTGGTGCGCGGCGGGCTTTCGACCGAGGCGCGTGCGGTGTGGTGGTCGAACGGGCGCTGCGGGCTCAACTTTCCGCGCTCGGTCGACGTGAAGAGCTGGCTCGCGGCGCCGACCAATGGCGAGCAACAGCGCGTGGATGCGCTGGTCCGGCTTGTGCAGGCAGGCGCTGTGCCGCTGCCGGTCCCCGAACTCGATCCGCCGGCGAACGCTGATGTCGGCCGCGCCGTTCAGTTGGCCGACGATCTTGGCGGCGTCGGCGCAATGCTCGGGGCGCTGAGCAATGCGCTCGCCGAGCATCCGCACGTCATCGCGGAGCATGCGGGGGCGCTGCAGAGCCTCGACATTGCGATGCAGATGCTGGCCGCGATCGCGTGCGAGCTGCGTGACGGCGCGGGGAGCGCCGAGGGGGCGGCAAAGATCAATAGCCTGCGGCGGAGCATGGCGGAGGCGCATGGGCGCTGCAGCGACCGCTAAGCCGCTGGTTTCCTTGTCGAAAATCGGGGCCATTAGGAAGCTTTTTCCTAGCGATGGCCCAGGTAGAATTGCCAAGGCCGGTGTTCGGACTGGTCGACTGCCTAAGGTCGGCCGTCCGAACAGGGCGTCGACTGCATCTCGACCCGCATCACCTAAGGGTGCGCATGGAGGAGGAGGTCCATGTCGCGCACTCGCGACTCGAAGCTCACTGCGGTTGCATGTGAATGGCTGATGGATGTCGGAGCGATGACAGGGGTCGGCCTGCGCCAGCCCGGCGGGACGCTAATGAGCTGTCTCGTCCAGCGAATAACCTTCGGAGCGGACCGTGCGAATGATCTCCTCGCCGGGGCTGAGCGCTACGCGCAACCGTCTGATCAAGACGTCGACAGTGCGCAATTCGACCTCCTCGTTGTGGGGCCAGATGAGGTCGAGAAGCTGCTGACGTGAAAAGACGCGTTCCGGAAACCTGAGGAAATGCTGCAGGAGCCGGTATTCGGTCGGACCAAGCGAGATCGCCCGCCCATCCCGACGCACACGGTGCGCGGCGATGTCGAGCTCAATGCCGCCATAGCTGAGCTTCTCGGCCACCAGACTCGGCGCGGATCGGCGAAGCAAAGCGTGAGCTCGGGCGACGAGCTCCTTCGGGCTGAACGGTTTCGATACGAAGTCGTCTGCGCCGGTCTCAAGGCCGCGAATGCGGTCATCCTCTTCGCCACGAGCGGTGAGCATGATGATCGGCAGCGTATCGGTCGATCGGCTGCGTCGTATCCGTCGACACACTTCGATGCCGCTCGTGCCTTCGATCATCCAGTCCAGGATCAGCAGATCGGGCTTGATCTCATCGATCAGGATCAGAGCCTCATCCCCATTCGATGTCGTGGTCACGGTAAAGCCCGCGCCGGAGAAATGGTGCTTCAAAAGGTCCGCAATCGGTCTGTCGTCTTCAACGACGAGCAGCCGCTTCGTGGCCCTCATTTCGGCGACTTGCCGGGCCGATCCGCCATGTGCTGACCAGTCGCCGCGTAATAAACCATTTCGGCGATGTTTGTCGCATGATCGCCGACGCGTTCGAGGTTCTTGGCCACGAATAATAGATGCGTGGCCTGGCCGATATTTTGCGGGTTCTCCATCATATGCGTAAGCAGAGCCCGGAAGATGGAATCGTAGAAGTCGTCGACTGCGTCATCGCGCTGGCAGACCCGGAACGCTGCTTCCGCATCGCGCTCGATGAAGGCGTCGAGGACATCGTGCACCATTCCCGTCGCGATCCTCGCCATTTCCGGGAGCAGCGATAACGGCTCGATCTTGCCCGCATTCTCGAGCATCGGGACGCGTTTCGCGATATTCTTGGCATAATCACCAATGCGTTCAACGACGCCCGAGATCTTGAGCGCGGCAACGACATCCCGGAGGTCCTCAGCCATTGGGGCGCGCAGCGCGATGAGCTGTACCGCACGCCGCTCCGTTTCGACCTCGAGGACATCGAGCTTCTTGTCGTCCTGGAGGACCCTGGCGGCGCCTTCGACGTCCTGCTGGACAAGACACCGCATCGCCTCGCCGATCGAATGTTCGGCAAGCCCGCCCATCTGACTGATGAGAGCCCGGAGCCGATCGAGGTCCTCGTCGAATGCTTTGAGTGTATGTTCACGGCTTTGCTGCATGATTGCTCCGATCAGCCATATCGGCCGGTGATGTAATCCTTGGTCCGCTGCTCGTGCGGATTGGTGAAGATGTCGCTGGTTTTCCCGAACTCGATCAGCTCGCCGAGGTGGAAAAAAGCCGTTCGCCGGGAAACGCGCGCTGCCTGCTGCATGTTGTGCGTCACGATCATGATAGTGAAGCGCTGACTGAGCTCGTGAATCAGCTCCTCGATGCGCGCCGTCGAGATCGGATCGAGCGCGGATGTCGCCTCGTCGAGCAGCAAGATTTCCGGCCTGACAGCTATCGCGCGCGCGATGCAGAGCCGCTGCTGCTGACCTCCCGAGAGCGACAAAGCGCTCTGATTGAGCTTGTCTTTCACCTCCTCCCAGAGCGCCGCCTGCCGAAGTGCATCCTCGACCCGGTCGCTCATTTCCGACTTCGACAGGCGCTCATAATAGGACAGTGCGAAAGCAACATTGCTCCGGATCGATGACGGGAAAGGCGTCGGCTTCTGGAAGACCATTCCCACCAGCCTTCGCAGGTCGGCCAGAGGATAGCTGCGATCGAGTACGTTGCGGCCGTCGATGATAATCTCACCGCTCGCGTGTTGGTCCGGGTAGAGTTCGAAGATGCGGTTGACCGTGCGAAGCAGGGTCGACTTGCCGCAACCGGATGGCCCGATGATCGCGGTAACGGCATTTGCGGGCACCGTCAGGTTCACATGCTTCAACGCGTGCGTGCTGCCGTAATGGAAATTGAGATCTCTAATGGTGATGGCGCCGGGAGCAGTCGCAACGTCCGCTCCCTCTGGCGCGTCCCTCGTGTCGATTCGGATCGCCGTCGCGGTATCGTTCATTTGTGGGTGCCTTTCCGGGCCAGCAGCCGGACCAGGATGTTGAGAAGGAGCACGAAGGCGGTAAGCACGAACGCGCCAGCCCACGCGAGCGTATGCCACTCGTCATAGGGGCTCATTGCATATTGGAAGATGACGACTGGCACGTTTGCCAGGGGTCCATTGAGGCTGGAGCTCCAGAACTGGTTGTTGAGCGCGGTGAAAAGCAGCGGTGCGGTCTCGCCCGCGATCCTGGCTACGCCGAGCAGGACTCCGGTCAGGATAGCGCTCAGACCCGCTTTGTAGATGATCTGCCAAGTGACGCGCCACCGTGGCAAGCCGAGTGCGAAGCCGGCCTCGCGCATCGTGTCGGGAACGAGTCGAAGCGATTCCTCCGTGGTGCGCACGACGATCGGAAGGAGGATGATCGCAAGCGCCAGCGCGCCGGCATATCCTGAGAAGTGGCCTGCGCTGACGACCACAAGCTCGTAAACGAACAGCCCGATCACGATTGAGGGGGCGCTCAACAATATATCGTTGACGAAACTCACGACGGCGGCGACCCGCGTGTGCCGACCGTGCTCGGCAAGATAGGTGCCGGCGGCAATACCGATCGGCGTCCCGACAACGAGTCCGAGAAGGATCATCACCGCGCTCCCGTAGAATGCGTTCAGGAGCCCGCCGCTTGAGCCGGGCGGAGGAGTCATTTGGCTGAAGAGCTGCGGCGTCAGTGCTGCTGCGCCCTGGCGGAACGTCGTCCAAAGAATCCAGAAAAGCCACAAGAGGCCGAACGCGGTGGCCGCGGTCGCGAACAGAAATGCGGCGACATCTGCCGCGCGCCGGCGGATGGGGACAGCCATTTCAGTGCGTCCTTCCGTACTGGCGATTCATCCTTAGCAGCAGCAGTTTGGCAATCGTCAGGACGATCAGTGTGACGACGAAAAGGAGGAACGCGAGTGCGATCAGGGACGAGCGATAAAGATCCGTGTCCGCCTCGGTGAATTCGTTGGCGATCGCGGCCGCGATTGAGTTGCTTGGCATCAGCAACGAAGCGGAAAGGTCATGCGCGTTGCCGAGGACGAAGGTCACGGCCATGGTCTCGCCGAGCGCACGGCCGAGACCGAGGAAGATGGCGCCGATGATTGCCGAGCGCGTGTAAGGCAGGGTCACGCGGCTGAGGATCTCCCAACGCGTCGAGCCTAGCGCCACGGCGGATTCTCTCAGCGGCGCCGGGACCGCGCTGAACACTTCGCGCGAGACCGCAGCGATGAATGGAATAACCATGATCCCGAGGACGATGCCCGCAGTCAGCATGCCGATTCCGATGGGCGGCCCGTTGAAGAGGGCTCCGATGAGCGCCTTGTTCCCGAGATGGTCGTTCAGCCAAGGTTCGACGTGAACGGCCATAAAAGGAGCGAACACGAACAGCCCCCACATTCCGTAGATGATGCTCGGGATTGCGGCGAGTAGCTCAATCGCGACCGCGATCGGCGCGCGCGACCATCGCGGCGCGATATCCGTCAGGAACAAAGCAATGCCGATGCTGACCGGCACCGCGATGATGAGTGCGATCGCCGACGTCACGAGTGTTCCGTAGATCGGCACCAGCGCCCCGAAATGACCGCCGACGGCGTCCCAGTCGCTGCTGCTGATGAAGCGCCAGCCGAATGTGCTGAAGGCGAGGCGTCCACCCCACGCCATCGACAGAGCGATGGCGCCAAGCAGGACGAGCACGAACCACGCGGCGGCGGCAGTGATGAGATGGAAAGTTCGGTCGGCGGCCGCTCCGCTCTTGCGGAGGGGAGTGGCTGCCATTTTAGAGCCGTCAGTCAGCGTCGCGTTCATTTGATTCCGGCGTCAATGTAGCTTTCGATCTGCTCGGTCAGCGCTACCGGAAGGGGGACATAGTCGAGCTTATTCGCCTGTGCCTGACCGTGCTCCAGCGCGTATTTGAAGAACGCCACTGCCGCGTCGGATCGTCCCTTATCGTGCGGCTGCTTGGGCATCAGAACAAAGGTCGTCGCGGTGATCGGATAAGCATTTGCGCCGGGCGCGTTGGTCATCACAAGATTGAAGTCCTTCGAGTTCTTCCAGTCGGCGCTTTCAGCTGCGGCGGAGAAGCTCTGCGCGCTCGGGCTGACAAAAGTGCCTGCGGCATTCTGGAGCTGCGCGTAGGCCATGTGATTTTGGACTACGTATGCATATTCCACATAGCCGATCGAGTTCGGAATCTGCTTGACGTAGCCGGCGACGCCCTCGTTGCCCTTGCCGCCGACTCCTACGGGCCAGCTCACCGACTTGCCTTCCCCCGGACCGCTCTTCCACGCCGGGCTGATCTGACTGAGGTAATGGGTGAAATTGAAGCTCGTGCCCGAGCCATCCGAACGGTGGACTACCGCGATATTTGCGGCCGGAAGCTTCAACCCAGGATTGAGCGTTGTCAGAACCGGATCATTCCAGAGCTTCACCTTGCCCGCATAGATGTCGGCAAGGACGGGCCCGGTGAGCTTGAGTTGGCCTGCGCCAAGGCCCGGAATATTCACGACGGCGACAATGCCGCCGATAACGACGGGAAATTGCACAAGTTTGCTTTGGGCGAGTTCATCGGAACCAAGTGGCTGGTCGGTCGCCCCGAAATCGACGGTCCCCGCTTTCACCTGCGCTACGCCGGCACCGGAGCCGATCGACTGATAATTGATCGCACTGCCGCCTTGCGCGCGATAATCGGCGGCCCAGGCGGAGAGCACCGGGTAGACGAACGTCGAGCCTGCGCCGGTGACCTGCACTCCCGACGAGGCCCCGCCGCTCTTACCCGTCTCATTGCCCGCATTGCTCCCGCAAGCGGTGAGGGGAAGGGCGAGTAGAAGCGCAATAACGAGCCTATTCATGATTGTTCCTGTGGAGTCGTTGAGCCCCCTCGTACTTAGAAGCCGCTTATGACGCCTGTGTGACAACGACTTTACAGGCGCGTGACACGAAGTCAGTCGGTTCCCGATGGAAGCCGGACTCTGACGGTGGTTCCGTTTCCCGGCTCGCTGGCGATCTCGAGCGAACCTCGATGGCGCTCCACGATATGTTTGACGATTGCGAGGCCGAGGCCCGTTCCACCCGACTCGCGGCTCCGTGCCGCATCAACGCGGTAGAATCGTTCTGTCAGTCGGGGCAAATGCTCCTTGCCGATTCCGGGACCCTGGTCCGCTACCGCTATTTGCAAGAAGCCAGCTTCATGCGTGACAGATACCTCTATCGCGCAGTCGCCGCTGGCGCAGCCGTAGCGCACAGCGTTGGTGAGAAGATTCTCCACAACTTCGACGAGCTGATTGAAGTCCCCAAGAAGTTCGGGAAGGCCCTCGCCGATGTGAGTTGTGACCCGGCACTCGCGGCGATCGGCAGGGAATCGCGTGTTTGCGATGGCCTCATCGATGACTTCACGCACGCAGACTTGTTCGTTGGGTTTCACGAAGCGGTGGGCTTCGACGCGCGATAGGTTCATCAGATCTTCGACGATGCGGAGCATGCGTTGGGCTTCGTCGCCGATTGTTCGGGCGAAGCTCGAACGAAGCTCCTCCTGCAGATCGCCGTCTTCTGCGAGCGTTTCCGAGTATCCAACGATCGCGGCAAGCGGCGTGCGCAATTCATGACTTGCATTCGCCACGAAATCGACGCGCATCTTCTCGGCCGATACGGCCGCCGATCGGTCGATCATTCGGACCATGACAGAAGCGCCGATATTCTTGATCACCAGGCGCCACGCGCGTCCAAATTCGCCAATGCCCGTGACTTCGACCTCACCGGGACGGTGCGCAAGAATGAAGTCGAGAGCCTTGGGATGCCGTATTGCCAGCCGAACGTCGCGCCCCTCGAGGTGTTCGCCGAGCAGCTTGCGCGCTTCTGCATTGGCTAACTCAATTCGCGTGCCGCAGACGATGATCGCCGGCTCGTCGAGCGCATCGATGATCAGCTGCGCGTCTATGGCCTTGTCGAGCATGAGCGGGCTTGTAGCCAATTGCGTGACGCCAGGCACATACCGCAAATGAATCGCCCCCTCACCTTTCGGCGAGGGGGCGGCCTTTCGGGCCGGAGGGGAGAGAAGGCCGAAAGGCGATCAGAAGACGAGCTGTCCGAACAGGCCGACCTCGCTGTAGTTGCCGTGGTCGAGACCGCCGATCGTCCCATTTCCTGTGCTCAGGAAGCCATGGTCCATCCGCTCGTGCTTGTAGACGAGCGCCAGATCGAGCGGAGCGATCGGCTTATAGTTGATGCCGGCGTTGAAATAATTGTCGCGAGCAGCGCCGCTGGTGCCGGCGAGCACCACCTGCGTCGGCCTCACCCAGTCATAACGGCCGAACACCGAAAGCTTCGGCGTGAACGCAAAAGAGCCGAAGGCCGACCATCCGTGGGACTTGTCATTGGCCGTGATCGGGGCCGGAAGTGGCTCCGCGGCGGTCGTGATATTGTTCCAATTCTTCGCCCAGAAATATTCGACGCCGGCCCGGACCCTCTTGTCGGTATAGGCAGCAAGCGCATTCCAGCGTTCGGCACGATGGTTGACGTTCACCGCGTCGTTGCTCTTGCCGAGCTTGCCGCTGTAGCCGCCGACGGCGAGCGTGATCGGCTTTATCGGATGCACGTCGACGCGGCCTTCGAGGTCAATCGTGTTGGAGCTGCGCGACAGCGTCTTGTATCCGGCGCCGTTGATCGCCGACACCTGGTAGTTGACGAGCCCGTTGCCGAAGCCGCCGAGAACGTGGACGCCCCAGTCGCTGGAGGTCCCGAATTTCGTCCGGTCGATCAGCGTCTGTTCGACGAAGCGATAACCGTAGAGGCCCTCGACGAATGGAATCCACGGCGTGTCGGCGGCACCGACGCGTACGGTGAGGGCAGGATTTAGCTTCGCTTGGAGGAAAGCCTTCTTGACGTAGACGAGGACGTCCTTGCTCGTGCCATTGGCGTTATAGCGGAAATCGGTCGTGACGTTGGCCGAAAAGACGTCGTTAAACTTGTGATCGACACCAATATAGAATCGCTTGAGCTCGGTCTGCGTGCCGTTCTGCACGTTATCGGTCGTGTGTCCCGCAAGATCGGTCGACGTCTGGTGGATATTGCTGACGTCGAGATAGGCCTTGCCACTGATCGCCGTGTTGGCGAACCAGCCCGTCTTGATCGCCTTTTCGAGCGGCGGGACGACTTTTTCGGCCGACGCGGCCTGTACCTGCGCCGCTTGCGACTGCCCCAGCGCAGTTGCCGCCTGGTTCTGCGCAGCCGCAGCCGCCGCCTGTGCATTGGCAGCCTGCGTTTGCGCCGCCTGGACTGCCTGGGTGGACGTTTGCTGCGCCGCTTCATCGGCGTCGAGACGCGCCGTTAGTGCCTTCACTTCCGACCTCAGCTGCTCGATTTCCGAGTCACGCAGGTCGACCGCGTGCCTACGCGCCTTCGCGTCTGCGGGGGCGGAAACAAGGGCTGTGCACGCGAGCAGCAGCGAAACTGTCCTCTTCATTTTTGTCTAGCCTCTCTACCTTCTCGCCCGGCGACGCGGCCGGGACATGGTTACTGAACAATGCCGGGTTGGAGGATGCGGCTTGTGTCGGCGAAAAGATCCGCGCGACCTCTGCGACGCCCCCCTGGTCCGCCACTACTGTCTGGCGAATCGGTGACTAGACCGCGGATGCTACGTGCGCGTGACGGGGATGTTACACATGCATGACGAAGGCCCGCCGGCGGTCGTAACCTAGCTACAACACGAACGACCCGACCGTGTAACGGCGGCTCGTTAGAGATCGGCGCGTGGGAATGGCCGCGATCAATCGCCGGCTCGAAAATCCTCTGTTTTCAACGCCGGGCGGCTGGTGGAGCTGAGGGGAATCGAACCCCTGACCTCTGCAGTGCGATTGCAGCGCTCTCCCATCTGAGCTACAGCCCCGCGCCTCCAGCCGGCCGCCGGAACTCCAAGGGTTCGGGCGAATGGGAGCGGCTCCCCTAGCGGCTTGTTCCCCCCCTTGCAACGCTTGTCCCGCGAGACTTTCGGCCCGCCGATTCCGGCATTGCCGAGCACCGCTCGCGAGGAACGGCCGTCGCCGCCCATTCGTTTCGGACGCGGGTTTTGATGGTCGGTTTCGGCCGACCCTTTCGCTCAAGCAGAAGGAGGATTTATGGCTTACGACCGCTACGATCGCGACGAGCGCTCCCGATGGTCCGATGACCGTAACGACCGCGGCTTCCGCGGCGACAACCGCAGCAGCGGCCGCGACGACCGCGGGTTCTGGGACCGGGCGAGCGACGAGGTTTCGTCCTGGTTCGGCGACGAGGATGCCGAGCGCCGGCGCCGGCAGGACCAGGCGCGCGACGACCGCGAGAGCGGCGACCGCGGATCGCGCGAGCGCAGCGCCTTCGGCCGTGGTTGGGACAATCGTTCGGACCCGAGCTCCGGCCGCGACTACGACCGCGGCTATGGCCGGGATTATGACCGCGACCGCGCCGGCTTCCGCAATGAACAGCGCGAGCGCGACCAGCATCGCGAGCGCGGGATCTTCAACCGCGGCGGCTCGAGCGAGCGCGACTACAACCGCCACTGGGAAGAGAATTTCGACCGCAACCCCTCAAGCAGCGATCGCGGCTATCGCCCGATGGCGGGCGACTATGGCCGCGGCGATCACGAGTCCGACCAATTCTTCGCGGTCAGCGGCGTCGGCCGCGGCGAGCGCGGATTCGGAGACTATGACCGTTCGCAGAGCCCCTATGGCCGCGATGAACATCGGCGGACGAGCTCGGCCGGATCGCGCCAGCAGGATCGCGATTTCGACCCGCATTACAGCAACTGGCGCGATCGCCACATGAGCGACCTCGACCGCGACTATGACGATTATCAGCGCGAGCATCAGTCGAAATTCGAGAACGACTTCACCAGCTGGCGCGAGAAGAGGCAGCACAAGCGCGGCCTGCTCGGCCAGATCCGCGAGCATATGGAAGTCGTCGGTAGCGACGGCGAGCATGTCGGCAAGGTCGACAAGACGGCGGGCGACCGGCTCATCCTCGCAAAGTCCGATCCGGACAGCGGCGGCACGCACCATTCGCTGAGCTGCTCGGATATCGACCGGGTCGAAGGCGATAAGGTTATTCTGGACTGCAAAGCCGACGAAGCGAAGCATCGGTGGCGCGACGAAAGTCGTTCCCGTGCGTTGTTCGAGCGCGAGGACCAGGGCGAAATGGGCCCACGCGGCCTCGATCGAAGTTTCTCGGGCACCTACCGCTAAGTCGGTAGAGAGCTGAGCCTCCGCCGTGGGAGGCTTTACCGGGCCCGGCGGCGCCGTCCCCTTCGCCGCCGGGCCCTTTCCTTGCTTGCGTACCGGCCCTAGCAGCGGCGGCGAAGGAGAAGCCGATGGCACGCGCCTGGCATTTGAAGAGCCGTCCGGAGGCGATGCCGACGGCTGACAATTTCGAGCTCAAGCCGGTCGATCTCCCGTCGGTCGGCGAGGGAATGATCCGGGTTCGCAACCAGTGGCTGTCGGTCGACCCCTACATGCGCGGGCGGATGAACGACGCGAAGAGCTATGTTCCTCCGTTCCAGATCGGTCAGCCGCTCGAAGGCGGAGCGGTCGGCGAAGTCGTCGAAAGCAAGGCCGACGGCTTCGCACCGGGCGACCTCGTCGTGCACATGGGCGGCTGGCGCGACGAAGCGGTGGTGCCGGCGCAGGCGGCGCGCAAGCTGCCCGATCTCGGGGCCGAGCCGCAGCAATTCCTTGGCGTTCTCGGGACGACCGGCGCGACAGCCTATTTCGGGCTTCTCGACGCGGCGTCCGCAAAGGAAGGCGACATCGTGTTCGTCTCGGCCGCCGCCGGCGCGGTCGGCTCGGTCGCAGTGCAGATCGCGAAGGCCAAAGGCATGACCGTGGTCGGTTCTGCCGGCGGCGCCGACAAATGCGATTACGTGCGCTCGCTCGGCGCCGATGAGGTCGTCGATTATCGCGCGGCGCCGATCCTGAAGGGCCTCGCGACGGCGGCGCCCGAAGGCATCGACGTCTATTTCGACAATGTCGGCGGCGATCATCTCGACGCCGCGCTCGCGCTGGCGCGCAACCATGCGCGCTTCGCCATCTGCGGGATGATCCAGGGCTATAACAAGCGCGAGGCGACGAGCCTCAAGTTCGCGATGCGAGTCATCGCGGCGCGCGTACGGCTGCAGGGATTCCTGGTGTTCGATTATCAGTCGCGGATGGAGGAGTTCTATCGCGACATGGGCGATTGGCTGAAGAGCGGGGCGGTCAAATCGCGCGAGACGGTCGTCGAAGGGCTCGAGCAGACGCCCGATGCGTTCCTCGGCCT
>DATCJM010000112.1:0-4611 GCA_036562805.1 Sphingomicrobium sp. | reverse complement strand
TGATGTGGCGGCTTCCTCCCATAGCCGGATGGCGACGCCAGGCGCCTGCCGCGCCGCACGGCCGGCGCGCTGCGTGACGGCGGCGCGGCTCGCGCGTTCGGTCACCAGGCGGGTCAATCCGGCGCCGCGGTCGTATCGCGGACGGCGCGCGAGGCCGCTGTCGACGACGATCCGCACGTCCTCGAGCGTGACACTGGTCTCGGCGATGCTGGTTGCGAGGACGAGCTTGCGCTTCCCGGCAATCGGCGGCGCAAGGGCCGCGCGCTGCGCTGCCGGTTCGACGCCGCCGTGGAGCTTGTGCAGCTCGACGTCGGGCGGAAGAGCACCGAGCGCTTCGGCAGTCCGCTCGATCTCGGCTACGCCAGGGAGGAAGGCGAGGAGCGATCCTACGCGTTCGCCAAGGGCGGCACGAATGGCGGACGCCATTTGCGGCTCGAGACGGGCGGCAGCGTCGCGGCCGACGTGGCGGATCTCGAGCGGGAAGCTCTTGCCCTCGCTGACGATGGTCGGCGCGTCGTCGAGCAATTTGGCAAACCGTTCGACCTCGAGCGTGGCGGACATGGCCACGATCCTGACGTCCGGCCGCAGCGCTGCGGAAGCATCGAGCGCGAACGCTAGCGAGAGGTCATTGTCGAGGCTGCGCTCATGCACTTCGTCGAACAGCACCGCCGAAACTCCGGCGAGCTCCGGATCGGCCTCGATCCGCGACAGGAACACGCCGTGCGTCATCGCGATCACGCGCGTCGTCTTGCCGATTTTGCTGTCGAGCCGCGTTGCATAGCCGATGGTCTCGCCAGGCTTTTCGCCGCGTGCCGCTGCCATGAACTCGGCCGCTGCCCTCGCTGCGATCCGTCGCGGCACGAGCAGCAGGATTTCGCCGGTGCACCAGTCTTCCGTCAGCAGCGCCGGCGCGACCTTAGTCGTCTTGCCGGCACCCGGCGGCGCGACGAGCAGCGCTCGCGTCGTCTCGCGAAGCGCCGCGAGCAGATCGGGAAGGACGGCATCGATCGGCAGGCGCATCTCTGAGCGCAGGGTCAGTGCTTCGGCGCTGCGGGCGCCCCCAGATAGCGGTCGAACCAGGCGACGATCCGGCGGCGGTAGTCCTGCACGTGCTCGGGCGAACGGATGCCGTGACCTTCATCGGGATAGATCACGAGGCTCACGGGCACGTTCATCGCTTTCAGCGCATGCCAATATTCGACCGACTGGGTCGGCGGCACTTCGACATCGCGCTCGCCCGCGAACAGGAAGGTCGGCGTGTGCGCATTCTTGATCGTGCGGATTGCCGAAACCGCCCAATAGCGGTCGGGATCGTCATACATCGACGCCCCGAAGAAGGGAATCATCCAGGTGTCGATCCCGTTCGTGCCGTAATAGCTGAGCCAGTCCGACAGGCCGCCGCCCCCGACGATCGCCTTGAACCGGTTCGTCTGCGTGTTGGCCCACATCGCCATGAAGCCGCCATAGCTGTAGCCGATCAGGCCGAGGCGATTGTCGTCGATCGGCGCGACCTTCTCGGCGGCATCCACGCCGGCGAGGATGTCGCGCAGGTCGCCGCCGCCGAAGTCGCGGATGTTGGCGCGGGTGAAGGCCTCTCCCTGGCCGTAGCTGCCGCGCGGGTTCGGCAGAAACAGATAATAGCCGGCGTTCGGGAGGTCGGCGTTCCAGCTCTGCCAGACGAAGTTGGGCGAGTTCGCCGAGGACGGGCCGCCATGGACGCTGACGATCATCGGCGCTTTCTTGCCGGGCGCCGCGCCGATAGGCGAAAGCAGCCACCCCTGAACATCGAAACCGTCATTCTTCCAGGTGACGTTCTGCGCGTGCACGAGCGGCTTCCACGCAGCATTCTCGCGCGTGATGGGACGCTGCGAGGCGGAGGTGCCGGCGAAGATTTCGGGCGGATGCTCGAAATCCTGCACCACCATCGCATAAGTGCTTCCGTCGGCTGATCGCGCGAAACGTGCGTCGCCCGCGGTGAGATTGACCGGCGAGCTCCACACCGGAGCTCCAGCGCCTCTTGCGGGATCGAGCGGCAGGATCGCCATCCTGTCGCCGATCAGCGCAGAAGCGCTCAGCCCGTTGCCGTCCCACAGCAGCGACGTGAACGTGCCGCGATAGCCGTTGGTAATGTCCGTCGGCGTCCCGCCGGCGATCGGCACGGTATAGACGTCGCCGCCGACCGAACCGAAATCGCTCATCAGGCCCCCGATGAAGGCGACGGTCCGCCCATCCGGCGAAACCCGCGGGAAGTTCAGCTGCACCGGCGGCGCGGCGATTTGAGTCACGCCCCCGGTCGCGAGATCGACGCGGTCGAGCGTCGCGACCCACCAATTATTGTCGCCGTTGCCCACCGCGCTGGTGACGACGAACCCGCTGCCGTCCGGAATCCAGTCATATTCGTAGACGTAGC
This sequence comes from Sphingomicrobium sp., assembly GCA_036562805.1. GTDB lineage: Bacteria > Pseudomonadota > Alphaproteobacteria > Sphingomonadales > Sphingomonadaceae > Sphingomicrobium. Next base: position 2,201 of record DATCJM010000112.1, on the reverse strand, counting down.
GGTCGGCGGGGGAGACAGGCCGCAGCGTTCCGCCGGCAACCGGGATGACGGCGATGCGCTGCTCGTCATTCTTCTCGCCGATTTCGCCGACCTGGCGAACGCCGGCCTGGGTGGCACCCGACTCTTTTTGCGCATTGAAGGTCGCGAGCACCGCAAGCGATTTGCCGTCGCGGGAGAAGCGCGGCTTTTGGGCGATCCCCCTGAAGGTGGCGAGGGTCTTGGGCTTGCCCGAGCCGGTCATTGTGAGGCGCGTCGTCCCCTTGTCCTCTACGATCGTCAGAAGTCGTCCGTCGGGCGCAAAGGAGATGTCGGAATAAGTGCACGCCGCGCATGCCGGCAGCCGCAAAATGACCGCGCCGCTCCGCGCGTCGCGGACGACGACATGCTCCTGGGCGCGCCTCGATGAATTGGGCTGCTCGTCGCTTTCGACCGCCGCGAGACGATCCCCAGCGGGCGAAAGCGCTAGATCGGAATATTGATGGAGCGGCAGCGCGAGCGCCGGCGAGAACGAAACAGACGCAAGCGCGAACGCGCAGATCCAACGCATGGAAGACCCCTTCAGACGATCAGTGCTGCGTAGCACGAAGAGGGCGGTGCGCCATGCCCCAGGGGCAGAGAAATCAATAAGCGCGCGCGACCGCGAAGTCGGCTGCTTCGACTAGTGCGGACTTGGCCTTGCTTGGAGCAAACATCGCGAGGCCATCGATCGCGCGCCGGGCATATTGGCGCGCCCGTTCGATCGTGTCGGTCAGCGCGTCGGTCGAACGCAGAAGGGACGTCGCGTGGAGCAGATCCTCGTCCGCCACGCGGTCGCCGGACATCGCTGAGCGCCAGAAGGCCCGGTCGGTGTCGCTCCCGCGCGCATAAGCGAGGATGACCGGAAGCGTCATCTTGCCGTCCCTGAAGTCGTCGCCCTGCGGCTTGCCCATCGTTGCGGCGTCCGACGAATAATCGATCGCGTCGTCGGTCAGCTGGAATGCAATGCCGAGGTTGCGACCGTAGCATTCGAGCGCGAGCTCCGCGTCTTCGCTGGCTTCGGCGACGACCGGCGTGACGCGGCACGCCGCCGCGAACAGCGCCGCGGTCTTCGCCGCGATGATTTCGAGATAATGGTCCTCGTCCGTTTCGATCCGTCGCTGCGCGGTCAGCTGCTCGACTTCGCCCTCGGCGATGACCGCCGACGCATGGCTGAGGATCTTGAGCACCTTCAGGCTTCCGTCCTCGACCATCAGCTCGAAGGCGCGCGAGAACAGGAAATCGCCGACCAGAACGCTGGCCGGATTGCCCCAGATGAGGTTCGCTGTGCGCTTGCCGCGCCTGAGGCCCGACCCATCGACGACGTCGTCGTGGAGCAATGTCGCGGTATGGATGAACTCGACCGCCGCGGCGAGCTTGTGGTGTCGCGCACCCGGATAGCCAAGCAGGGTCCCGCACGCGAGCGTCAGCATCGGCCGCATCCGCTTGCCGCCGCCGGCGATCAGATGACCGGCGAGCTCGGGGATCAGCGCGACCTTGCTCTGCATGCGCTCGAGAATGACCGCATTGACGCCGTTCATATCCGTGGCGACGAGCGCCATCAGCGCGTCGAGCGACGGCGGACGCGTTCCCTGGAGCGTGTGGATCGTTGCGGCCACGGCGCCGCCCTAGCGGGACGGCAATGCTTTTCCTAGCCGCCTACCAGACGTGGACGCGCTGGTTGGGCGGCAAATAGAGCTTGTCGCCGGGCTGCACGTTGAATGCCTTGTACCAGGGGTCGAAATTGCGGACGATTCCGTCGACGCGATACTTCTCCGGGCTGTGGGGGTCGCTCAGCAACTGAGAGCGCTCCGCGCCCTCGCGCGACTTGCCCTGCCATGCCTGGGCGAAGGCGATGAAGAAGCGTTGGTCGCCGGTGAAGCCGTCGATCACCGGCGGCTCGCCGTGCCGCGCGACATAGCGCCGGTACGCGGCATAGGCCGTCTCGAGCCCGCCAAGGTCGGCGAGGTTTTCGCCCAGCGTCAGCTTGCCCTTGATGTGCACGCCGGGGATCGGCTCGTATTGATCGAACTGCGCCGCAAGCCGATCGGCTTTGGCCTTGTACTTGGCCGCGGTGGCGGGCGTCCACCAGTCCTTGAGGCGGCCCTTGGCGTCGAACTGCCGCCCCTCGTCGTCATAGCCGTGGCCCATCTCATGACCGATCGTCGTGGCGCCCGTCTCGGCAT
>DATCJM010000324.1:0-9830 GCA_036562805.1 Sphingomicrobium sp. | reverse complement strand
TCGTTGTTCTTGCCCTGCTTCTCGGCGCTCTTGGTCCACTTGGTCGGCTCGTCCGTGAAGATGAGCTGGTATCCGCCCTGGGTGATTCCCTCGAGCGGCGCTTGTGGCGCAAGGTCGTAAACGCGGCGCTGCAGATAGCCGCGCCAGTCGTACGGCTGGACCCTGTTGAGCGTCGCAACGATGTCGTCGAGATTGTAGGCGAGCTCCCCCCAGTCGCGGTCGCGAACGCCGAAGAATGCCTTGGCGAAATCGTCTATCGAGCGTTTTCCGCCCGATTGCTGACGGATGATGCGGTCGACATCGATCCAGATTAGCTGGCCTTCGCTGTAATAATCCTCGCTGCGCATCCAGCTGCGCCACGGTTGCGGCGAGCGTTGGGCGATGATCGGGTCGTTCGTGGTGTCGATGAGCGGACGCCAAGCGCGGCCAGGCGTGCCGGTGCCGTAGGCTGCGGCGGTCGCTGCGATTGCATCGAGCGTATCCTGCTTCGACAGCATTCCGGAGCGAGCGCCGAGCACATAGCCCCAGAATTGCGTCTGTCCTTCATAGACCCACAGCAGACTGTCCTGCATCGGCGTGCGATAATCCGGCGTCCACAGGTCCGCCGGGCGGCGGTACTTCCCGTTCCAGCTGTGCGTGAACTCGTGCGGCAGCAGGTTGCGGTCGCGAAGGACATTGTCCCAGTCGGTGAAGTAACCGCGGTCAGTGCCGTCTTCCGAGCTTCGGTGATGCTCGAGACCCTCGCCGCCGAGATAATCGGAGATCGTCAGCAGGAAATCGTAATGGTCGTAGTGCTGCGCTCCGAACGCTTTGACCGCCTGGTCGACCAGACGCTTGTGCGCCTCAATCTGGTCGGGCTTCGCGGCAAGCTCCTGCTCGTTGTCGGCGATGACGTCCAGTGTCACGTCGGGTGAGAGCGGAATTGCGCGATAGTGCGCGCCGGCGATGAGCGGCGAATCCATCAGGATTTCGTAGCTCGTCGCCGGATAGTCGATTCGATTGCCGCTTTGGCCGCTCGGGCGCAGCGCCGTTGCAACTTTCCACCCTGTGGGCACGATGACGGACGCCTGGATCGGAATGTCGCGGACGAAATAGCCAGCGGGATACATGGAGTTGGCGATCCACTCGATACTGGCGAGGTCAGGCGTCGCCACGACCCGGCCCTGGTTGCCCGCGGTCGGGGAGAGATACTGGAAGTCGATATCGATCGCGCTGACGCCCGCCGGGACGGCGATGTGGAAGGCGTAGACATCGAGATTGTCGCGTACCCACGTAAGCGGCGCGCCATTCGCGGTCGCGCGGAAGCCGGCGACCTTGTTGATCTGTCCGCTTGGTGAGTGATTGCCCGGCAGCCACTTGGGATAGAGCATCACGAAATCGCCGGGACCCGAGACGGGCACGTGCTCGTGAACGTTGAAGATCGCCCGGGCAACGTCGCTTGCGTCGACGGTCAGCTGGATGGTGCCAGGATAAGCTACGTCGCGCGCTGCAGCGATCGTGTCGGTCTTCGGCGTCGGTTCCGGCTTGCTGTTTTGCGGTGGAACGATCTGCGCCGCTGCGGCGCTCGCAAGCAGTGACGAAAGCAGGACGGCAAGCGCGGTGCGGCGCATCGGACGGAACTCCCCAGGGTTCGAAACAGAGTCTCGCTCTACCGGCAAATGCGCTTAAGCGGCAACGGCGGGCAGGCGTTCGCAGACGTCAATCTGCGCTTTGTCGAAGTTCACCGCATTGTCAGCGGCGGTTCAGTCCAGCGCCTTAGCGGGATTTCAAATGACATATCGATCGACGCTGCTCGGCGGCGCTGCATTTTTCTGCGCCCTTTCGCCTGCCATGGCACAGCCGGCAGCGGCACCCCAGGGCCAGGCCGCGAGCACTCCAACGCCGACGACGACGCCCGCGGCGCAGGCGGACACGGCCGCTGCACAATCGGTCGCTGAAGATTATGGCGATGAGGAGCCGATCGTCATTCAGGGCACGCGCTCGCGCGGTTCGGCCATCGGCAGCATCCCACCCGTCAACGTCCTCGACTCCCGCGATGTCCGGGCGACCGGCGCCACAAGCATCAACGACCTGCTCGATGCGCTAGCGCCGCAGATCGGCAGCTCGCAGGGGCGCGGCGGCGAGCGGCCGGTGATCCTGCTCAACGGGCAACGGATCTCCAGCTTTCGCGAGCTGCGCGATATCCCGACCGAAGCCATCGAGCGGGTCGAAATCCTGCCCGAAGAAGTTGCGCTCAAGTACGGATACCGTGCCGACCAGAAGGTCGTGAACATCGTCCTTCGGCAGCGCTTCTATTCGACGACCGCGCAAGTCGGCGCCGGGGCATCGACGGAGGGCGGCCACGCCAATGGAACTGCCGACCTTACGCGCTTCATCGTCGAGAAGAATGGCCGGACGACGCTGAACCTCCACGCCGAGGGCAATAGCCTGCTCAAGGAATCGCAGCGCAACATCATCCTCAGCGGCTCGCCGCCCGATGGAGCAACGACGTCGGACCAGCTGGAAGCGCGCTCGCTTCTCCCGAGCAAGCGCGACATCCGCGCGTCGGGAACGTTCAACCGCCAAATCCTCGGCGATGTATCGGCGACCCTCAACACCGAGGTTGAACATGTCGACGGGCGCGCCCTGATCGGCCTTGGCGAGACGCTGCTCGAAGCGCTCCGGCGCAACACCAGCACGGACACTGCCCATGCCGGACTGACGATGAACGGGACCAAGTCCGACTGGCGCTGGACGTTGACAAGCAACGCCGATCTCGAGCGGGATCTCACCGGTACCGACGTCGACAGCCCCAACGCCGCGCGGGATCGTGCTGTGGAAACCACGCGGTCCGGCGACATCAAGGCAACGGCCAATGGCAATCTGTTCTCATTGCCCGCGGGTGACGCGACGACGACGCTGACGCTCGGCGGAACGACTACGCATCTCAACAGCGAGCGTCGGCTTGCTGGCGCGACGGATTTGCATTCCCTCGGACGAACGACTGGCGAGGCCGCCGCCAACATCGACCTTCCGATCTCGCGCCGCAATCGAGGCTTCAGCGCGCTCGGCAATTTTACCGTCAACGCCAACGCTGAACTCGATCAACTCTCCGACTTCGGCACGCTCACCATATTCGGCGCCGGAGCGAATTGGTCGCCCGTCGATCGTCTCAACCTTCTCGGCAGCTGGACACGCGAAGAGGGACCGCCCACGATCAACCAGCTCGGTGACCCGGTGCTGGTCACGCCCGACACGCGCATCTTCGACTTCACGACCGGACAGACGGTGCTCGTAACGACAACCACCGGCGGCAATCCGGACTTGCAGTCCGACGTGCGTCACGTCGCGAAGCTAAGCGCCAATTGGCAGCCGTTCGAAAAGACCGATCTTCGCTTCCGCGGCGAATATGTGCACCAGACGATCGATCGTCCCATCCAGAACCTGACCGTCACACCGACGATCGAGGAGGCCTTCCCTGACCGTTTCGTACGCGACGCAGACGGACAGCTGGTCAGCGTCGATCTTCGACCGGTCAATTTCGAAAGCTCCGAGCAGGACACGCTGCGGATCGGATTGGATTTCTCGCATCCGCTAAAATCGCACCGGCCATCACAATCGGTCATCGACCAGATCCGCGCGCAGTTCCGCTCGCAGTTCGGGGGGCGTGGCGGCGGACCAGGCGCTCAAGGAGGCCGCGGTGCCGCACCGGCGACCTCGGAGCCATCCGCAACGCCGGCGCAAAGCACGAGCCCGTCAACCGTGGCGTCGCAGTCCTCCGGCGCGCAACCAAGCAGCAATAATTCTCCCCCGGGGGGTGGTCGCTTCGGCGGACGCGGAGGCGGAGGCGGCGGACGCTTCTTCGGCGGCGGCAATCGCGGGCGCGTGACCTTCTCGCTCACCGATACGATCACGTTCGTCGACAAGGTGACGATCGGGCCCGGGCTTCCGCAGATCGACTTCCTCCACGGCGATGCGAAAGGGCAGAGCGGCGGAACGCCGAGGCACGTGGTGGAGGCCCAGGCCGGATACTTCAACAATGGCATCGGCGCCCGGCTGACCGCTGACTATCGGACGGGAACCACGGTCAACTCACTGACCGGCGGCGACCTGCGCTTCTCGCCGCTCGCCACTTTCAATCTGCGGTTGTTTGCGAACCCCGGGGACGTCCCTGAGCTGACCGTAAAGCATCCCTGGCTGCGCGGCACACAGGTTCAGCTGCAGCTCAACAATATGTTCAATGCCAAGCCGCGGGTGCATGACACCGCCGGCAATGTCCCGCTGAATTTCCAGCCGGACCTGGTCGATCCGCTCGGGCGGACGATCATGATCAGCTTCCGCAAATTGTTCCTGCCGCCCACTAACTGGTTCCGGCGCCAGTTCCAGCAACAGCAGAACTCGCGCTGACGGGCGCGGGTTTTCCAAGCTTCCTCAATATGCTTTAGCGCGCGGCCATGACGCCGGTTCAGCCCGTCCGGGGCACCCAAAGCCTGCTTGGCGAAGACGCCGACCGCCTTGCGGCGGTTGTCGCGGCGTTCGATCGTGTGCGCCGGCTCTACGGGTTCAGGCGCGTCGAGGTTCCGACCATCGAGCCTACCGCTGTCTTCGCTCGATCGATCGGGGAAACGACCGACGTCGTCTCCAAGGAGATGTACAGCTTCGAGGATCGGGGTGGAGAGTCCATCACGCTGCGGCCGGAGTTTACGGCGGGAATCTGCCGCGCCTATCTGAGCGAGGGATGGCAGCAGTTCGCGCCGCTGAAGGTCGCGACCTACGGCTCGGCCTTCCGCTACGAGCGTCCGCAGAAAGGGCGCTTCCGCGAATTCCACCAGCTCGACGCAGAGATTATCGGCGCTGCTGAGCCGCAGGCGGATGTCGAGTTGCTGGCGCTTGCCGACCAACTCCTCAAGGAGCTTGGCATCGATGGTGCAGTCCTTCAGCTCAATACTTTGGGCGATCCGGAAACGCGGGCGGCGTGGCGCGACGCTCTTTATGAACATTTCACGGCCCACAAGGACGCATTGAGCGAAGACAGCCAGGGACGGTTGGAACGAAATCCGCTCCGCATCCTCGACAGCAAGGCGCATCAGGACTGGCCGAGCGCCGACAGCGCTCCCGCCATCGACGAATTCCTCACGCCCGAAGCGGCAGACTTCTTCGCGCGGGTCACCGAAGGGCTGGATGCTGCAGGCATTGCCTGGGAACGGGCGCCTCGCCTGGTGCGCGGCCTCGATTATTACCGCCACACCGCGTTCGAGTTCGTGACCGACCGGCTTGGGGCGCAGGGAACGGTGCTCGCGGGCGGTCGCTACGACGGCTTGGTCGAGGCTCTTGGCGGTCCGCATACGCCTGCCGTGGGCTGGGCCGCGGGCATCGAGCGGCTGGCAATGATGATCGACGCGCCGCAAACCGAGAAACCGGTTGTGGTGATCGTCCCGCTGGGGCCCCGCGCCGAGCATCGTGGCCAGGCTATCCTTGCCAGCCTCCGCCGCGAAGGGATCGCCGCGGACATGGGCTACCGCGGAAACATGAAGAAGAGGCTCGGTAAGGCGAATGACTCGGGCGCTGCTTATGCGCTGATCATCGGCGACGACGAACTCGATCGGGGACAGGCCCAACTCAAGGACCTCCGCAGCGGCGAGCAGCGGGCCGTTTCGCTCGACTTGATCGCAGAGGCGATCTTGGCGTGACGCACATCTCGTCCGAACGCATCGCGTCGATCGAGGCGCGGCGGCACGAGCTTGCCGAAGCCATGGCTCGAGCGGACGTGTCGCCGGAAGAGTTCGTGCGCCTGTCGAAGGACTATGCGGCGATCGAGCCGGTCGCGACCGCGGCGCGGGAGGTTCGCCGGCTTCGGGCCGAGCTCGCCGTGCTGAACGGGCTCGTCGCAGATCCGACCGCGGAGGTCGAGCTCCGGGACATGGCCGCTGCCGAGGCCGATGAGATCCGGCACAAGCTGCCGGTCGCGGAGCGCGCGCTTGCGATCCAATTGCTGCCGCGCGACGCGGCGGACGAGCGCGCGGCGATGCTCGAAGTGCGCGCAGGCACGGGCGGCGATGAAGCGGCGTTGTTCGCCGGCGACTTGCTGCGCATGTACCAGCGGTTCGCCGAAACGCAGGGGTGGCGGTTCGAGCTAATCTCCGCCAGCGCGTCTGAGGTCGGCGGCTACAAGGAAGCAATCGCATCGATCAGCGGCGCGGGGGTTTTCGCCAGGCTCAAGTTCGAAAGCGGCGTTCACCGCGTGCAGCGGGTCCCGGTCACCGAGAGCGGCGGGCGAATCCACACTTCCGCGGCGACCGTTGCCGTGCTTCCGGAAGCCGAGGACGTCGACGTGCAGATCGACGACAAGGATCTGCGGATCGACGTCTATCGTTCGTCGGGGCCCGGCGGCCAGTCGGTCAACACCACCGACAGCGCCGTCCGCATCACCCATCTGCCGACCGGCCTGGTCGTGATCCAGCAGGACGAAAAGTCGCAGCACAAGAACAAGGCGAAGGCGCTGAAAGTGTTGCGGACGCGGCTGTTCGAAATGGAGCGCGAGCGGCTCGCCAGCGAGCGCGCGGGTGCGCGCAAATCCATGGTCGGCTCCGGCGACCGTTCGGAGCGGATCCGGACCTACAATTTTCCGCAGGGACGGGTTACCGACCATCGCATCAACCTCACGCTCCACAAGCTCGACGAGGTGCTCGAGGGGCCGGGATTAACAGAGATCATAGACGCGCTGATTGCGGAGGACGAAGCCGAACGCCTCGCAGGTTTGGAAGAAGCGTGAAGCCGATTGTCCGCGCGCTCGACGATGCGACGCGCCGATTGAGCGAGACGAGCGATACAGCGCGGCTGGATGCCGAGCTGCTGATGGCCGAAGCGCTTCACATCGACCGCGACCGCCTGCTGCTTTCGCCGCCGGACCGGACCGTGCCGCAGCGTTTCTGGGAAATGGTCACGCGGCGTTCGGACGGTGAGCCGGTCGCCTACATCACTGGCCGACGCGCCTTCTGGAATATCGAACTCCACGTCGGCCCAGGCGTACTCGTGCCGCGCCCGGACTCGGAAGTCCTCATCGCTTCCGCAATCGAGCATTTCGAAGGGACCGCCGGCCCGAAGCGCGTCCTCGACCTCGGCACCGGTCCCGGGACGCTCCTGCTTGCGGCGCTCGACATTTGGCCGGACGCAAGCGGGCTCGGCGTCGACGTTTCGCGCCAGGCGCTCTCTTATGCTTCCGCCAACGCGCGGCGGCTCGGGTTCGAAAGCCGGTCGAAGCTGATGCAAGGCGATTGGGCGAGCGGCCTCCTGGAGAAGTTCGACCTTATCTTGTGCAACCCGCCCTATATTGCCGAGGGCGCGGAGCTCGGTCCGGGCGTGCGCGAGTTCGAACCCGACGAAGCGCTCTTTGCCGGCCGCGAGGGCCTCGATGCTTATCGCGAGCTGGCACCGCAACTGCCGCGGTTGCTTGCGCCGAGCGGCCTCGCAGCGATCGAAATCGCACCGGACCAGCGCGAGCCGGTCAGCGACCTGCTGGCCCGCGACGGGCTCGAAGCACGGGTTGCAGATGACTTCGGCGGCCGCCCGCGGGCAGTGCTGCTAACCTGGGTTTAAGAGAAAATCGCTTGGCAGATGAAGTTAGGCGCACTACATCAAGGGCGTGGGCCGGGCCCGCTCCCTTTAACAAGCTGAGCGCATCCCGACCCAACCCCCGACGCAATCGGCCGTTCATCTGGCGCTCCAAGCGCAGACCGGAACGAGAGGGTCAGGAGCCGCATCGCGCGCCCCTGCCCGACTGAGGACCCAAGGGGCTAGCGACTACTGCAAAGGGCGTAGGCATTTGATCAACAATCGTCAGGGCGGCCGCCGGCGCGGCCGCGGGGGACAGCGGGGCCAGAACCTCGGCGGACAGCCGGGGAACCGGCAGGATAATCGCCAGCGCGGCAATGCCGCCCAGCTGCTCGAGAAATACAAGAGCATGGCGCGCGACGCCCAGCTCGCGGGCGACCGCGTCCAGACCGAATATTATCTCCAGTTCGCGGACCATTATTTCCGCGTCCTGAGCGAGAATCGCGCCCGGTTCGAGGATCAGAATCCGCGTCGCGGCCGCGACGACGAGATGGACGAGGACGAAGGCGACGAGGAAATGGCCGACGCGGTCGAGAGCGAAGACTCCGAGTCAGACGACCGCGAGGCCCGCCGCGACCGCCAGGAACGCGGACCGCGTCGTCCGCGCGGCGATCGCGATCAACGGCGCTTCGACCGCGATGATCGTGCCGCCCGCCACGATGAAGACTCTTCTGACGGCGCGCGTCACGTCAATGGTGGCGGCGACAGCCTTCCCCTCGAGGTGCTTCCCCCGGCGATCGGCGCCGACGATAGTGCGAGCGAGGAAACCGCTGCTCCACGTCCGCGACGGCGGACCCGCGCCACGCGCCCTGCCGATGGTGACGAGGAAATCGCTCCGGCCGCCTAGGCCGGGTCGACCGTGCGCGGGCGGTTGTCGGCGTCGAGCGCGACGAAGGTGAACAGCCCTTCCGTCACCTTGACCTCGGTGGCGCCAAGGTCGCGGTGGGCAACGACTTCGATCCTGACACCCATGGATGTGCGTCCGACGCGCTCGATCTCGGCGTAGACGGAGACCAGGTCGCGCAGATGAATGGGGGCGATGAACTTCATCGCTTCGATGGCGACCGTCGCGACCGGACCCTTGGCGCGGCGTGACGCGACGATGCCTGCGGCAATGTCCATCTGGCTCAGCACCCAGCCGCCGAAGATGTGACCGTTGGCATTGATGTCGGCCGGCGCCGGCATGACGCGCAGGATCGGCGCGCGCTCGAGATCGGTCATGGGCGGTCATTCTCCTGATGCGAGTGGCCGGCCTCATCATCATGGCCGCTCGACGAGCTGAGGAAGGTGAGCGTCATCAGCGCGGTTCCGAGAAGGAAGGTGAGCCCGGCGCCGAAGAAGGTAGCGATCAGCATGTGGATGTGGATCGTCGGATCGCCTCGGCTGACGAGGATCGCAGCGATCGCGCCGACAATGGCAGCGAGGAGGGCGAGCAGCCGGAAGATCCGCCAGAAGCGGTCCTTCATCGACGCGCGTGGGCTCGGGACGGGGTCGCGGACGGGCACGGCTTCCCTTTGGCCGCGCGAAGTGGGACTATCAACCCAAGCGGCGGCGAGTCACGAAAGGGCAGCGCCATGACGATCTCGGCAGTTCTCAGGGACAAGGGGAGCGGCGTCGAAACGATCTCGGCCGAGGCGCCCTTGTTCGACGCGGTGCGAAAGCTGGGCGAGAAAAGGATCGGCGCGCTTCCCGTCCTGGAGGACCGGCGAATCGTCGGCATCGTATCGGAGCGCGACGTGATCTACTGCCTGCGCGAGCACGGGCGCGAGGCGCTCGACTGGCCCGTCGAGCGCGCCATGAGCTCTCCGGCGATCACCGCAAACCCGGAAACGCACGTACTCGACGCGCTCGGCCTGATGACCCAGCGGCGAATCCGGCATTTGCCGGTCGTCGAACGCGGGGAGATTCGCGGCATCGTGTCGATTGGCGACCTCGTGAAATACCGGATGGAGCGGATCGAAGCCGAAGCGGACGCGATGCGGGTCTATATCCAGAGCGCCTGACCGCTCGTCGGAAAGATAGCGAAATATCAGCGGCTTACCTCTTGAACGAGGGGCACGGCTGCTTATCTAGAGTCGACGCGAGGGCGCCGTAACGGCGTGCCGAGCCGCCGCGGCGACGGCTTGCGACAAAGTTGCAAAAAGCCGGTTGATGCGTCGGGGACACACACATATATGCCCCTCCAGCAAGCGGACGCGGCCTTCGATGAAGGTCTCGCGTTCGTTTCGCGCCTTCTCTAG
>DATCJM010000026.1:0-8107 GCA_036562805.1 Sphingomicrobium sp. | reverse complement strand
GCCGAGGTCGCGCTTGAACAGGCGCTGGAAGTGATGGGGCGCATAGCCCACCCGTTCCGAGAGCTCCGCCAGGCTCGGCGCTTCCTCCGCGCGCTCGATCAGGCGAACGGCCGCGGCGACCGCCTCGGCGATTGTGATAAGGCTCGGCACCTCTTCGGCAGCCTCGATCAGCTTGACCGCCGACGCGATGGCCTCGCGGTCACGGCCGACCTCGTCGGGCTTGCAGCGAAGGCATGCCCGGAAGCCGGCCGCGCGCGCCTCGTCGATCGACGCATAGAGCGTGACATTCTCGCGTTTCGGCCGCCGCGCCGGACAGCTCGGCTTGCAATAGATGCCGGTCGTCTGGACCGCGACGATCACACGGCCGTCCCAGCTGCGGTCGCGCCGCATGAAGGCCGCCCAGGCCGTGTCGGGATCGAGGCGGGTGACGGTCGCCATGTCGTCTCGTCTACGCTGCTCGGGAGCGGGTGCAAGGCTCGCCATCTCAGTGCCTTTCGATCCGGGCCGAGAAGCAGCCGCGAATGGCATTGTGCGCGTGGATCGTTTCCACGACGGGGTTGCCGAACAGCGTGCGAATTGCGGCGTCCGCCTCGCCGGGCTGCGCCAGCACGGCCTCGGCCATCATGCCATTGCGATCGAACCCTCGAAGCGAGAGCAAGCGCGTTTCGAATACCGGCGGCAGCTCATCGACGAAGTCGCCCTGCTCGGCGTCAGCTACGAAAATCGCGTGGCTGGCCCGGTAGGGGTTCGCCACCTCGTGGCTGATATGATTCAGGAGCAGCACCTCTTCGCCAATGTCGCGATCGGTGAGGCTCACTCGGCAAGGAAAGCTCGGCTTCTGCGTCACAGTCATCCGGACGATTCCGCGCTCGGCAAGCTCGTCGTCCGCCAGTGTGAAGAGCGGCTTGTACGGCGCCGGATCCAGCCCTGTGATTCGGTAGGTCATGTGATACTTCTAGCGGCCGCCCAATGCCGCGCTTCCGCTGCCTTGCGGTCAAACCGAATGCAGGCGGTTGCATCGCCGCTGACCCCTTGCTAGGGGCCGCGCGACCCATGGGGGCGTGTCGGGGCTAAGCCCGTGGCAACGCCCCGTTTTTCGCATGGGGCAATATTCCGTTTCTGGAGCTTTTCGCGCGTGGATAATTCCGGCGGCATTCGGGCCAGCTTAGCAGGGCGCTATGCGTCCGCTTTGTTCGAGCTTGCCCGCGACCAGCGGCAGATCGAAAGCGTCGGCAAGAGCCTCGATGCACTTGGCCAGGCGCTTCTCGATTCGAAGGACTTCGACGGGCTCGTAAGCAGCCCGCTCGTTTCCCGGGATGAAGCGGCAAAGGCCTTCGCCGCGCTTGCGCCGCAGCTCCAACTCGATCCGATCACCAGCAATTTCGTCGGCGTGCTCGCCCGCAACGGTCGCAAGGGGCAGCTTCGCAGCGTCATCCGTGCGTTTCGTCGCCTTGCCGCCGAACAGCGCGGCGAAACCACCGCCGATGTGGTTACGGCGCGGCCCTTGAACGACGACCAGTTGGCCCAGCTCAGGCAGCAGCTACGCGCCCGCGCCGGCCGCGACGTTACCATCGACGCGACGGTCGACCCCAATATCCTCGGCGGCATCGTCGTGAAGCTGGAAAGCCAGCAGATCGACGCATCAATCCGCACCAAACTCAACCGTCTAGCCCAGGCGATGAAAGGCTAAGAACACTCATGGACATCCGCGCCGCTGAAATCTCCCGCGTCATCCGCGACCAGATCGCGAACTTCGACGCCGAAGCGCAGGTCTCCGAAGTCGGGACCGTGCTTTCGGTCGGCGACGGAATCGCGCGCATCTACGGCCTCGACAATGTCCAGGCCGGCGAGATGGTCGAATTCGACAATGGCACCAAGGGCATGGCGCTCAATCTCGAGGCCGACAACGTCGGCGTCGTCATCTTCGGCTCCGACTCTGAAATTTCCGAAGGTTCGACGGTCAAGCGTTCGGGCACGATCGTCGACGTTCCGATCGGCAAAGGCCTCCTCGGCCGAGTCGTCGACGCGCTTGGCAATCCGATCGATGGCAAGGGCCCGATCGAATATAGCGAGCGTCGCCGCGTCGAGGTTAAGGCGCCCGGCATCATTCCGCGCAAGTCGGTGCACGAGCCCGTGCAGACGGGCCTCAAGGCGCTCGACGCGCTCGTGCCGATCGGGCGCGGCCAGCGCGAGCTGATCATCGGCGATCGCCAGACCGGCAAGACCGCCGTCGCGCTCGACACCTTCATCAACCAGAAGGACATCAACAAGTCGGGCGACGAGAGCCAGAAGCTCTACTGCATCTACGTCGCGGTCGGCCAGAAGCGCTCGACGGTAGCCCAGATCGTTCGCGCGCTCGAAGAGAATGGCGCGATGGAATATTCGATCGTCGTCGCCGCGACCGCGTCGGAGCCGGCGCCGCTTCAATTCCTCGCGCCCTACACCGGCTGCGCGATGGGCGAGTATTTTCGCGACAACGGCATGCACGCCGTGATCGTCTATGACGATCTGTCGAAGCAGGCCGTCGCTTATCGCCAGATGTCGCTGCTGCTGCGCCGCCCGCCGGGGCGCGAAGCCTATCCGGGCGACGTCTTCTATCTCCACAGCCGCCTGCTCGAGCGCGCCGCCAAGATGAACGAGGCGAACGGCGGCGGGTCGCTGACGGCGCTTCCGGTCATCGAGACGCAGGCCGGCGACGTGTCGGCCTATATTCCGACCAACGTCATCTCGATCACCGACGGCCAGATCTTCCTCGAGACCGACCTCTTCTACCAGGGCATCCGCCCGGCGATTAACGTCGGCCTGTCGGTGAGCCGCGTCGGCTCGGCCGCTCAGACCAAGGCGATGAAAAAGGTCGCAGGCTCGATCAAGCTCGAGCTCGCGCAGTATCGCGAGATGGCCGCCTTCGCGCAGTTCGGGTCCGACCTCGACGCGTCCACGCAGAAGCTCCTCGCCCGCGGCGCGCGCCTGACCGAGCTGCTGAAGCAGCCGCAGTACCAGCCGATGCCGGTCGAGGAGCAGGTGGCGTCGATCTTCGCCGGCACCCAGGGCTTCCTCGACAGCGTCGATGTCCGCGACGTCGTCCGCTACGAGGCCGCGATGCTGAGCTTCCTCCGCTCGGACAAGCCGGAGATCCTCGCCAAGATCCGCGACACCAAGACGCTCGACGACGATACCGCCGCGGCGCTCAAGGATGCGCTGACCGCCTTCGGGAAGACGTTTGCATGATGTCCTTCGAGACGCCGCTTCGACAGGCTCAGCTGCTCCTCAGGACGAGCGGGCATTCGTTTTCCGCTCATCCTGAGGAGGGACTGAGCACGCGGAGCGTGCCGAAGACCCGTCTCGAAGGACGCACGAGCTAACAGATGGCGAGCCTCAAGGCCCTCAAGATCCGCATCGGCTCGGTGAAGTCGACGCAGAAGATCACCAAGGCGATGAAGATGGTCGCCGCGGCGAAGCTTCGCCGTGCGCAGCAAAACGCCGAAGCCGGGCGTCCTTATTCGGCGCGCATGACCGACGTCGTGCAATCGCTCGCCTCGCGAGTCACCGTGAGCCCGCAGACGCCGAAGCTGCTCGCGGGGACGGGCAAGGACGACGTGCATCTGATCGTTCTCGCGACTGCCGACCGCGGGCTTGCCGGCGCGTTCAGCAGCAACGTGGTCCGCGCGGCGCGGCGCAAGGCCGACGATTTGATCGCGCAGGGCAAGACGGTCCTGTTCTACATTGTCGGACGCAAGGGCCGCCCGGTCATTCAGCGCCTCTACGCCAAGAGCATCATCGCTCAGTACGACACCAGCGAGATGAAGGCGCCGACCTATGCGAACGCCCAGGCGATCGCGAAGGACCTCGTCGACCGCTACATCACCGACGGCATCGACGTGGTGCATCTCGCTTATGCGAACTTTCGGTCGACTTTGGTGCAGGAGCCGACCGTCGAGCAGATCATCCCGGTCGCCGTGAAAGTTGCCGAAGAAGCTGCGCCCGCGAATACCGGCGCCCCTGCGGCCGTCGAATATGAGCCGGACGAGGAGGAAATCCTCGCCGACCTGCTACCGCGCAACATCGCGGTGCAGATCTACCGCGCTTTGCTCGAGAACCAGGCCGGCTTCTACGGCTCGCAAATGACCGCGATGGATAATGCGACCCGCAACGCCGGCGACATGATCAACCGGCTTTCGATCCAGTATAACCGCCAGCGCCAGGCCGCGATCACCACCGAACTCGTCGAAATCATCTCGGGCGCCGAAGCGCTCTAACGAAACAAGAAGGCAAGGAAGACACAGATGGCCACCGCCGCCCCCGCCAAGCCCCGCACCAAGAAGGCCGCTCCGGCCGACAACCAGGCCCCCGCGAAGGCGACCAACCTGGTCGGCCGCGTCAGCCAGGTCATCGGCGCCGTCGTCGACGTCGCGTTCGAGGGCGAGCTTCCGCCGATTCTGTCGGCGCTCGAGACCGACAATGGCGGCAACCGGCTCGTCCTTGAGGTCGCGCAGCACCTCGGCGAGAATGTCGTCCGCACCATCGCGATGGACTCGACCGATGGCCTGACCCGCGGTCAGACGGTCAACGCCACCGGCTCGCAGATCCGCGTGCCCGTCGGTCCTAAGACGCTCGGACGGATCATGAACGTGATCGGCGAGCCGATCGACGAGCGCGGTCCGATCGGAAGCGACATGTCGGCGCCCATCCACGCCGAGGCTCCGCCCTTCGTCGACCAGTCGACCGAAGCGGCGATCCTCGTCACCGGAATCAAGGTCATCGACCTGCTCGCGCCTTACGCGAAGGGCGGCAAGATCGGCCTGTTCGGCGGCGCCGGCGTCGGCAAGACCGTGCTGATCCAGGAGCTGATCAACAACATCGCCAAGGGCCACGGCGGCGTCAGCGTGTTCGCCGGCGTCGGCGAGCGCACCCGCGAGGGCAACGACCTCTACCACGAGTTTCTCGACGCGGGCGTCATTGCCCAGGACGCGGACGGCAACCCGACGCCCGAGGGCTCCAAGGTCGCGCTCGTGTTCGGCCAGATGAACGAGCCGCCGGGAGCGCGCGCCCGCGTCGCTTTGTCGGGCCTCACCCAGGCCGAATATTTCCGCGACCAGGAGGGCCAGGACGTGCTCTTCTTCGTCGACAACATCTTCCGCTTCACCCAGGCGGGCTCGGAAGTGTCGGCGCTCCTCGGCCGTATTCCTTCGGCGGTGGGCTACCAGCCGACCCTGTCCACCGACATGGGCCAGCTTCAGGAGCGCATCACCTCCACCAACAAGGGCTCGATCACCTCGGTGCAGGCCATTTACGTGCCGGCGGACGACTTGACCGATCCGGCGCCGGCGACCTCCTTCGCCCACCTCGATGCGACGACGACGCTGAGCCGCGCGATCTCCGAGCTCGGCATCTACCCGGCGGTCGATCCACTCGACTCCGTCAGCCGAGTGCTGACTCCGGCCGTGGTCGGCCAGGAGCATTACGAGGTCGCCCGCAAGGTCCAGGAGACGCTGCAGAAGTACAAGAGCCTGCAGGACATCATCGCCATCCTCGGCATGGACGAGCTGTCGGAAGAGGATAAGCTGGTCGTCGCCCGCGCGCGCAAGATCCAGCGCTTCCTCAGCCAGCCATTCCACGTCGCCGAAGTGTTCACCGGCATCCCCGGCAAGTTCGTCCAGGTCGAAGACACAGTCCGCTCGTTCAAGGCGGTCGTCGACGGCGAATATGACCACCTTCCCGAGGCGGCCTTCTACATGGTCGGCGGGATCGACGAGGCGGTCGACAAGGCCGAGAAGCTGGCACAGGAGGCCTGAGCCTTGGCCGACGAGCTTCGCCTGGAGGATTGCGTCAACGACGTCTGTCCGTGGTCCGGCAAGCCGGTCAGCGCGGACAGCCTGGCGCGCTACCGGGGCAAGGTCGTCGGCTTCTGCAACACCGGCTGCCGCGACAAGTTCGAGGCGGCGGCCCGCGCTTTCGACGGCGCGATTGAAGGCAAGGACTAATGGCCGATCTGCATTTCGAGCTCGTCACGCCCGACCGGATGGTGGCCTCCGGCGAAGTTTACATGGTCGTCGTGCCGGGCACTGAGGGCGAATCCGGCATCATGGCCGGTCACGCGCCTTACATGACGACGCTGAAGAACGGCGAGATTGCCGTCTACCGCAGCGCCGGCGCCCAGCCGGAGCGGATCCCGGTGACCGGGGGCTTCGCGGAGGTGAGCGAGCGCGGCCTCACCGTCCTCGCCGAAAGCGCCGGCTGACCCCGTCAAACAGGGTTAAGAGCCTTTTAAACGGCCTTTGATAGCAGTCCGCCGAAGGGATCGGCGGGGCTGATGCATTATTTCTTCGAGGATCTGATCGGCCTCGGCGCGGCGACGCCGCTCGCGCTGCTGCTGATCGTCGTGCCCGGCTTCGGTCTCGCGCGCCTCCTCGCGCGGGCCGGGCTGCTCGGCGACGACGGTCCGGCGCGCACCTGCTGGGGGCTGATCCTCGGCTCGGCAGTGCTTCCGGCAGTCGACGCGCTGCTCGTCCGCTGGGTCGGGTTCGCAGCCATGTTGGTGCTGCACCTCGCGCTTGCAGCATATGGGGCCCGTTCGGCGCTCGACACCGTCCGACGGGTCCCTGCCCGATGGTGGGCTGGAGTGGCGCTCGGCTGGATCGCCGTCGCCTGGGCGAATGTCGACTTCGACTGGAATGGCCGGCTGTACCAGTCGCAATATGTCGTCGACACGGTGAAGCATGCCGCGGTCGTCGGCTCGCTGGCCCACTTCGGCATCCCGCTCCACGATCCGTTCTTCGCCCGGCCTGGACCGAGCGGTTATTATCATTATTTCTACATCGCGCCCGCGCTCATCCACTGGATCGCAGGTACCGTGATCGACAGCCGCGCCGCATTTGCCGCCGCGAGCTTCACGACCCTCCTTGCCTTCCCGGCGATGCTGTTCCTAGTGGCTCGCGAAGCGGCACTGATCGGCGAAGCGAGCCGCAGGCGCTTCGTTGCGATCCTGCTCCTGCTCTGCTGCATCTCGGGCTTCGACCTGTTGCCGGGCATCTGGATGATTTTCCAGTTCGGCCATGTGCTCGCCGACCTCGACTGGTGGAGCGAAGAGATCCGCTGGACGCTGAGCTCGATCCTGTTCGAGCCGCATCACATGACGGCAGTGATGGCGATGTTCACCGGCTGCCTTCTCCTCGCCACGAAAGAACGTTCAAGCCTGCCCCTGCGCGCGCTCGTCGCCGGTCTCGCGTTCGCAACCGCGTTCGGCTGTTCGGTCTGGATCGTCATCGGCGCCGCCCCCGTGCTGGCGCTGTGGTGGCTGTGGGAGCGCGCGCGGGTCGGCGCCGCTTCGATGTGGGGGCTTCCGCTCAGCGCCATCGTCGCGCTCGTCGCATCGGCGCCGCAGATCTTCGACATCATGAAAGGCCGCGCGCCCTCCGGGCCGCCGCTCGCGTTGTTCGTCCGTCCGGTAGGCCCGATCCGCGTTCTGCCGCACGGCGTCGGCGAATGGATCAGCCATCTCGCGCTGTTGCCAGCGGGCTATTTCATTGAGTTCGGCATCTTCGGTCTTGGCGCCGCCGCGTTCCTGACACGCGGCCGCATCGACGAGAGCCGCGCAACGCCGATCGGCCGCCTCCTGCTCGTGTCCGCTCCCACCGCGCTGGTGCTCGTCAGCTTTGTGCGCTCGTCAGTGATGCTCAACGATTTCGGCTGGCGCGCGGTCTGGCTCGTGCAGCTTCCCGCCTTGCTGTGGACCGCGTCCGTTCTCAGCCAACGCTCCGAGCTCACGAAATCGCCGGCGTGGCGCCTTGCCTTCGCGCTCGGTCTCGGAGCTGCCGTGTGGGACATGGCGGGATTGCGGTTGAAGTGCCCCGACTATTTCCCCGGCTTCGTGAACACCCATCCCGCAGTCGATTACGATTCACGCGGCGCATATCGCTGGATCGACCGCAATGTTCCCGCGTCCGTGATCGTCCAGCACGACCCGGCTGCGGGTGCGCGGGCGATGGACTTCGGCCTCTACAGCGACCGGCCCGTGGCTGTCGCCGACGGCGATGCGCGGCTGTTCGGCGCAGCCGAGCCTGCCGTTGGCGCGCGGATTGCACTGCTCGCGCCGATCTTCGATCGGCCG
>DATCJM010000002.1:0-5050 GCA_036562805.1 Sphingomicrobium sp. | reverse complement strand
CTCGACATGGGCGCTCTGCTCGCGGGCACACGTTACCGCGGCGACTTCGAGGAGCGGCTGAAGTCGGTCGTCTCCGAGCTCGAGAAGCTCCCGAACGCGATCCTGTTCATCGACGAGATCCACACGGTGATCGGCGCCGGCGCCACGTCGGGCGGCGCGATGGACGCGTCGAACCTTCTGAAGCCCGCGCTCTCATCGGGCGCGATCCGCTGCATCGGCTCGACGACCTACAAGGAGTTTCGCAACCACTTCGAGAAGGACCGGGCGCTTCTCCGTCGGTTCCAGAAGATCGACGTCAACGAACCGACGATCGAGGACACGATCAAGATCATCGCCGGACTTCGCTCGTCGTTCGAGGGCCATCACAACGTCCGCTACACGCCCGACGCGATCAAGTCGGCTGTCGAGCTCAGCGCGCGCTACATCCACGACCGCAAGCTCCCCGACAAGGCGATCGACGTGATCGACGAGGTCGGCGCGATGCAGATGCTGGTGCCGCCGAGCCGCCGCAAGAAGGTGATCACGACCAAGGAGATCGAGGCGGTGGTCGCAACGATGGCGCGAATCCCGCCCAAGTCCGTCAGCGCGGACGACAAGCAGGTGCTCGAGCATCTCGAGGCCGACCTCAAGCGCGTCGTCTTCGGCCAGGATCTCGCGATCGAGAAGCTGGCATCCGCGATCAAGCTCAGCCGCGCGGGCCTTCGCGATCCCGACAAGCCGATCGGCAATTATCTCTTCTCCGGCCCCACCGGCGTCGGCAAGACCGAGGTCGCGCGCCAGCTCGCCTCGATCATGGGCATCCCGCTGCAGCGGTTCGACATGTCCGAATATATGGAGCGCCACTCGGTCAGCCGGCTGATCGGCGCGCCTCCGGGCTATGTCGGCTATGACCAGGGCGGGCTGCTCACGGACGCGGTCGACCAGCACCCCCATTCGGTGCTTCTGCTCGACGAGATCGAGAAGGCCCACCCGGACCTGTTCAACATCCTCCTGCAGGTGATGGACAACGGCAAGCTCACCGACCACCACGGCAAGACGGTCGACTTCAGGAACACGATCCTGATCATGACCACCAATGCCGGCGCGTCCGACATGGCGCGAGAGAGCATCGGCTTCGGCGCCGCCTCGCGCGAGGATGCGCAGGAGGACGCGGTCAAGAAGATGTTCACGCCGGAATTCCGCAATCGCCTCGATGCGATCGTGCCGTTCAGCTACCTGCCTCCGGCGGTCGTCACCCGCGTCGTCGACAAGTTCATCCTCCAGCTCGAGCTTCAGCTCGCCGACCGCAACGTGCACATCGAGCTCGACGACGAAGCGCGCGAGTGGATCGTGGCCCGTGGCTACGACAAGCTCTACGGCGCAAGGCCGATGGCGCGCCTGGTGCAGGAGAAGATCAAGCAGCCGCTCGCCGAAGAGCTGCTGTTCGGCAAGCTCGTCAACGGCGGCGAGGTGAAGGTCCGCATCAAGGACAATGCGCCGAGCTTCGAGGTAGTACCGGCCCCGCCCAAGCCTCCCAAGGGCAAGGCGAAACCCAAGGCCAAGCCTGTCGCCGCGAAGAAGAAGGCCAGCGGCGACGCCCCGGCAGCGGAATAAGCTTTAGCTCAACGAAGAGGCCCGGGCGGAAACTCCCGGGCCTTTTCCGCGCGGACCTGATGGCAGCTTTGGGTGCAAGCTGACATTAGCTTGCGATTCATTTGCTCGTCGGTGGGCCCGTAAGGGATGAGCAAACCGGCGCGCGCGCGAGCCTTATCTTTTCGACCGAATCCGGGTTGGCTGCCGTAAGGTGCAACCTGGCGGCCCACTGGCGGCCACGCTCCACATCGAGACTTGCTCTCATATCGCGGTAACGCGCTTCGGAAAGAAACACGCCGAGATCGTGGATATCGTTTGGCGTAAAATGCCGCAGCCCTTCGACGAAACCGATTTTCGCCCAGAGCGCCTCCTCCTGCTCCTGGGAGTCTCGGTATTCGCCCGTGGTGAAGTACATGTTCCCAAGCATGCGCAGCTCCTGCTCTGAAAACAGGCTTGCACGACCGGCTTGAGCATTGGCGTCCCACCGAAGCGATGTCATCTTTGAATGAACAGGGAAGTCGACATTCGTGATCAGCGGGGTCGGTTCTCCGCTGCGCGCGCGGGCGAGGACGGAATCAAGCTCAGTGATCATTCGATCGATGCACGGCTCATAATTCCCCCGGATTTCAAGCCACCACAGGTTCTCGCGAACTTCGGCCCTGATCGCCTGGCGCGCTTCTTCCGCGCTCCAGCGGTCGTGAAGAGATTGCGCGAGCTGCCCAAATGCGAGCGCGATGAGCACGCCGAGCACGATAATGCCGACCTCGCCTGCGAATTCGCGCCAGCCGTGCAGAGGTTTGGGTAGATGGAAGTGCAAGCGGTGGGCCCTAGCTGTTACGTCACCGTAACAGAAGCGGCTAATGGCAGGAATGGGTCGAAACCTGCCACTAATGCAGCTTCGCCTCAGTCCTTCGACTGGATGACGATCTTGCCTGCTGACCCGCTCGGGGCCGGGGTGACATGGATCGTGAACGGGCTGCCGTCCTTGGATTTCCCCGTCACCGCGTCGCCGGCGAGTGCCGCCTCGACTCCCTGCTTCCTGAACTGATCCAGGAAGTAGGCGCGCACCTGGTCGGGCGCGGCCGGGGCGGCGAAGCTCATGTTCACGGTCGCGCCTTCGTGATGGGCGTCGAGGCTGAAGCCATTGACCTGGCTGCCCGGCATCAGCTTCACGCCATCGATGTCGAAATTGCTGTTGCGCATCATCGACGTCGGCACCTTCACCTGCCCCTCGGCGATCGGAAGGTTGAAGGCGATATGGCCGTTTTCGTCCGCCTGGATGCTGACATTGTCGTCGCCGTGCGGGTTCCTGGCGTGGATGCCGCACCCGGAAAGCAACGGCACCAGCGCAAGCATTGTCAGACGGTTCATATGTCCTCCTGTGTTACATCTATAACACACGTGTCGCCACGCTCGTCAAGGCGCTCGCGCGCGGTTAGTCTTTTTGCCGGGAACCAGATTGGCCGAAGCTCAATCTGATTGTTCCTCAAGTGCGAACCAACGCACAATAAGGAGGGGGAAAGATGCTCAAAATCGCAGTTTTGATCTTCGCAATCGGCGCTCTCGGCGGACTAATCCTCGCCAGCTCGGTGCTTCGCGGCCGCCTTGCCCCATGGGCATTGTCGATCGTTCACATGCTGCTCGGCGCAACGGGTCTGGTCCTTGTCGCGCTCACCGTCCTCGGCGGCGGGACCGAGGCGGAGAAAGGCATCATCACGATCGCGCTTCTGTTCCTGCTCGTCGCGGCGCTGGAAGGATTCTACCTCGCCTCGCTCCACGTGAAGAAGCAGGTCGCGTCGGTGGGTATCGTCGCGACGCATGCCTCTTTCGCCGTTATCGGCTTCCTGCTGCTCGTCGGCGGCACGTTCCACCTGCTCTGAGATTGCAATGCTTGGTCATCCCGTTCATCCCGCCTTGGTCCATTTCCCGATCGCGCTTTTATTGTCCGCGACGATCGCCGACCTCGCGTGCCTGGGCGGGCTGACCACGAACACGCACTTCGCTGCGATCCTGATGGCGGGAGGTCTCGCCGGAGGCCTCCTCGCCATGGGTGCCGGGATGGTCGACCTGATCGGGCTCGACCAGCGGCTCGTGCCCCATGCGACCCGGCACATGACAGTCATGGGCCTCGCGTGGCTCGGCTATGCGGTCGCGCTCTATTTGCGCAAGGATACGCTTTCCGCCAGCGCCCCGCTTGCATCCGCAGCCGTCGCCGTCAGCCTGGTGAGTGCCTCGTTGCTGGCGATGGGCGGGTGGCTCGGCGGCCAGCTCGTCTACACCTTCGGCGCCAACGTCGAACCCGCTCGAACAAGTCCCGACTGATTAGCCGAGCACCCTCGCAACCGCCTCGCGCGACTTGGCGTGAAGCGCCCAGAAGTCGCGAACGACTCTTCCGGCGACTCTTTCTTCCAGTACCGCCAGGTGCGACGTCCAGCCGCCGCCGAAGTCCTGGAATCCGCTCGGGCTGACGATCCCGCTGTGCGTCAGCACCAGCCTCGTGCGGTCGCCTTCGGATGTCAGCTCGTAGGTGACGACCCCGTTCTCGCCACCCTGGAACGTGGTCTCGAGCAGCCGCGGCGGATCGAACCGCAGCACCTTCTCGTGGAACACGCGTCCCTTGAAGCATTCGTAGCTCGCCGGATAGGCGACGCGGTCGTCGGAAAGCTTGTCGTGGTCGACGACCAGCTCGAACTCGCAGCCGGACCGCGCGTCCGTCCCGCCCATGAACCACCGCTCGCGAAGCTTGGCTTCGGTCAGATAGCGCCAGACCGTCTCGGGCGAGGCATCGAGCAATCGCTCCAACCGGATCGAATCCGACCCGATCCGCTGAATCGGTGCAAGTGCGGCTTCAGGCATTTTTCGTCTCCATCTGGCGTGAGAAAGTCTCGAGGATCATCGTCCAGCCGTGCCGAACCGGCTCGGCGTAGGATGCCCATTCCGGCGGGATTTCATGCGTCAGCGTCAGCGTGCAGCCATTGGGCGCGTTGGCGAAGTCGACCGTCACCTTCGACCATTCACCCTCTTTCGTGCCGGGGCCGCGAAACAGGAAGGCGAGCCGACGCGGGCGGTCGATCTCGGTGAACTCGCCGTGGTGGTCGGCGTCGCCCTCGGCCCGGCGATCGGTGATGAGGAAGCGTCCGCCGACGCGTGCGTCGATCTCGCAGCGAACGATCTCGCCTGCCGGCGTCGCGAACAGGAAATGCTTCGCCTGTTCGGGATCGAGCCAGGCATCGAACAGGCGCTCGGCCTGCGCAGCGATCTCTCGCTTCACCGTCACGATGGCCGGCGCGCTCATTCGTGTTCGTCCCTCTCGGCTTCGACAAGCGCCTGGAGGCCGTCGAGGCGCTCGGACCAGAATTTCTCCCATTGCCGGAGCCAGTCCTCGGCTTCCCTGAGCGGTTCGGGCCGGAGCGTGCAGATCTGCTTTCGCCCCGCCTTGCGCCGTTCCACGAGCCCGGCGGTCTCAAGCACCTTCACA
>DATCJM010000402.1:0-3192 GCA_036562805.1 Sphingomicrobium sp. | reverse complement strand
TCGATACCCGGACGACCTACCGTATCGTCGGCGGCGTGATGGGTGATTTCAAGAACGACTGGCACTATGAAATCTCGGTCAACTACGGCCATCACCATGCCCGGAACGACCAGCACAACGATCTGTTCGTGCAGAATCCGGATGGCACGCCGGGCCCGTTTGCGCTCGCGCTCGACGCGGTTTCGGTCGATGCGAACGGCAACATCCTCAGTCCGGGTCAGGCGGGCTTCGGCCAGCACATCGTCTGCCGCTCGAGCATTGCCAATCCGGGCAACGGCTGCGTACCGCTCGATCTCTTCGGAGAAGGCGCTCCGAGCCAGGCGGCGCTGGACTTCGTCAATCGTACCTCGACGCTGTTCCAGACGGCGACCGAGTTCGACACGATGGGCTTCCTCAGCGGCGACACCAACCGCTGGTTCTCGCTGCCGGGCGGCCCGATCGGCTTCTCCGTCGGCGCCGAATATCGCCGCGAGACCGCCGAGGTGCACGCCGACGCGATCAGCTCGGTACCGGGCGACACGTTCTTCAACGCCTTCCCGGAGTTCAATCCGCCGGCCTTCAAGGTGTTCGAGTTCTTCGGCGAGCTGAATGCGCCGATCTTGAAGGACCTGCCGTTCGCGAAGGAGCTGACCCTGTCGGGAGCGGCGCGTGAATCGCACTACAACACAGGTGCGGGTCACACCTTCACGTGGAACGTGAATGCGATCTGGTCGCCAGTCAGCGATCTGCGCCTGCGCGCGAACCTGTCCAAATCGGTGCGCGCGCCGACCTTGAACGACCTGTTCACGCCGCCGACCGTCGACTTCGCATTCGTCAGCGATCCGTGCGATCAGTTCAACATCAGGGACAACCCGAACCGGACAGCCAACTGCGCTGCGCTCGGCGTTCCGACGACGGTGACGAGCGAGAATTCGCCGTGCTTCAACGCAACGCCGAACGGCTCGTTCGGTCCTGTTGGAAGTCCGTTCCACAACTGCCTTGCGAACAATTTCACGTTGCAGGTATCGGATCAGGGCAATGCAACGCTGAAGGCTGAAACGGGCCGCAGCTTCACGGCTGGCGGCGTGTTGACGCCTCGGTTCCTCCCGGGCTTCAGCTTCAGCGCCGACTACTTCAATATCCGGATCGAGAACGTGATCTCGGGCCTTGGAGCGCAGACGGTTCTGAACGAGTGCGTCGATCTTCCGACCATCAACAACCAGTTCTGTCCGTTCATTTTCCAGCGCGATCAGTTCGGCCTGCTTGCAAGCCCGGCGTTGATTCAGACGAGCTTCAACTTCGCGAAGAGGACTTCGCGCGGCATTGACTTCGATATGAGCTATCGCCGCAAGTTCGCGAACGGCAATCGCCTGAACCTCCGTGGTATTGCGACCTACACGCTGACCCGCACGAACTTCCCGGACATTCTCAATCCGCAATTCCAGGATCGCATCCTCGGCGAGCTGGGTGACCCGGTATTCTCGGGCACGATGATTGCGGGCTACGGTATCGGCAAGTTCGATCTGCGCTGGACTACCAGGTACATCGGTTCAATGACCCGGTTCGCCTTCGAGGACACCCACTCGTTCTCGGGCGCGTGCTCGGTGGTGGACGGTGCGAAGCTCTGCCCGCCGTTCAACTCGGATATTACGGATCGCGGCCACATCAGTACCGACGCAGTGTGGTACCATGACGTTCGCCTCGATTACACGATCAACAAGTACAACTTCTATGTGGGCGTGGATAACGTCTTCAATCGCCTGCCGCCGGGCGGTCTCACCGGCGCGGGCGCAGGGTCGGGCATTTTCAGCAACACCGGTCGCTTCTTCTATGCCGGTGCCATTCTCGACCTGAAGTAAGTTTGCCTGCCCGCTTGGGGGCAACGGGCGCGCAAGTCGAAAGGAGGGCGGGGAGCGTCGCTTCCCGCCCTTTCTTTTGGCCCGGTCTTAGCCGTATGAATTCACTCTGGAGGGGGTGGCCGCAGCAATCATGGGCGCTTCCGGCGCGACAGGCCTGATCATTGCAGCGGTCGCCCTGCTGTGGGTGGCGATCGGCATCCTGTTGTCCCTGTTCGCCGCGCGGCGCCTGCGCTCGGCGACCGAGGTGCTCGACGCAGCGCGAGCGAACGCGACTTTGCTCGCAATTGCGCCGACTCGCCCGCTGTTGGTGCGGCGCGACGGACAGGTCGACGCAGACTCGCAGCTCGTCCGTGACCTCGGCCTCAAGTCGGCGCCGAAAACCCTCGACGATCTCGGCGGTGATGATTTCGGAATTGCGGCCGACGATCTAGCTGCGCTCGCCAGCGATATCGCCGCGGCACGAGCATCCGCGTCGCCGCTGTCCGCCAAAGTCCAGCTCGCGGCGTCTTCGCGCGTGTTCGATGTTCGCGGCGGCCCGGCGCCTGCACCGGAGCCGCTCGGAACATTGCTCCTGTGGTTCTTCGACATGAGCGTCGGCGAGGAGGAGCGGGCCAAGCTGTCGCTTCGCCTCCGTCAGTCGGAAGCCGCGCTCAACTCGCTCACCCATTTGATCGAGGCCGCGCCATTCCCGATGTGGTACCGCGGACCCGATCTCAAGCTCGGTCTCGTCAACAGCGCTTTCGTCCAGGCCGTCGAAGGGGAGGACGCGCACGAGGTCATCGAGCGCGGCGCCGAGCTCGTCGACGAAGAGGGTGAGAACAGCGCCACCGCCGCCGCGCGCAAGGCGCAGGAAACGAGTCGTATCGTCTCGCGCATGCAGCCGGCGATCATCCGCGGCGAGCGGCGAATGCTGCGCATCGTCAACGTCCCGCTTTCCACCGGAGCGGTCGCGGGGTTCGCGGTCGATGTCCAGGACCTCGAAGACGCCCGCGCTGAGCTGGCGCGTTACGTCGAATCGCAGCGCGAGCTTGCCGACCGGATGACCGCCGGCACGGCGCAGTTCGATGCGGAGCGCACCCTTAGCTTCTTCAACCGGCCCTTCGCCGTCATGACCCAGCTCGATCCCGACTGGCTCGCCGAAAAGCCCGAGTTCGATCGCGTGATCGATCGCATGCGCGACAATCAGCGCCTGCCCGAGGTGCGCGATTTCCCCGCCTGGAAGGAAGAGCGCCGCGCCTGGTTCACCAGTGCCGACGAAGTGATCGACGAGGAATGGACGCTCGCCAACGGCGATCACATTCGCGTCGTCGCCCAGCCGCTTCCCGATGGCGGGCTGCGCCTGTTCCTGGAGGAC
>DATCJM010000315.1:0-3786 GCA_036562805.1 Sphingomicrobium sp. | reverse complement strand
AGGGACGAACTCGCCGTCGCGGATGCCGCGGCGAATATCCTCCTCCAGCTTCAGCCGGTCGGAGAGCTCGAGCTCGAGCACTTGGTCGAACCAGGCGTAGGCGTTCCGGCCCGAGCGTTTGGCGGCATAAAGCGCGACGTCGCTGCGGCGAAGCGCCGCTTCCTCTTCGTCGCGCGGCTCGATGCGGGCGAGGCCGATCGAGGCGGACGCCTGGACCTGGGCGCCGTCGACGACGACCGGGATGGCGAGATGCTCCTGGATCCTGCGCGCGACCTGCTCGGCGTCGCGATCGGCGAGCGAGGGAAGAAGCATGGCGAATTCGTCGCCGCCCGTACGCGCGGCGCAAGCGGCGGCGGGCGCGCATTTCTCGAGCGCCTCGGCGACTGCGCGAAGCACGCGGTCGCCGGCGGCATGGCCGTGAAGGTCGTTGATGCGCTTGAAATGGTCGAGGTCGAGCAGAAGCAGGATACCGGGCGTCTTCCTGTCCAGCATCTCTCCGAGTGCGCGCATCAGCTCGCGGCGGTTGGCAAGGCCGGTGCCGGGATCGGTGTTGGCATTGTCGCGCGCGAGCTTGGCGGCGGCTTCATAAGCGTCGAGCGCTTCGCGCAAATCCTTCGAGCGGCGCCAGCCGAACAGGATGATCGCGATGTTGAGAAGGAACGCGACCTGGAGCGTGCCGGTCGGGTCTGCGGGCGCGCGGCCGGCGAGCGCCGCCGGCAGCACTTCGCTGCCGATCGCGACGAACAGCAGGATCGCTGCAAGCGTCGCGCAAGTGGTGATGATGTGGCTGCTCGCGATGCGAACGGCCTTGCTTTTGACGCGCTCCACGGTTCGGTCCACTTCTTACCCCGAGCGCATCTTCGCAGGGATAAGTGAACATTGTCCTACAGTGGGTTTGGCGGGGCGTTCGGTAGCGGCGGGCCTGGTGGATAAGGGACAATGGGCATGCCGCTAGAGTGCTCGCTTCAGCCCATGCAAACCCACTACCTGGCCGTCCTTCATTATTGGAACTGCCAGCACTCTAATCCATCGGCCGTTCAATCCGTCCAGGCTAATTTCGGCGTCGAGGATGAAGCCAATCTTGCGATTGAGACCAAGGGTCCGGACCCGTTCCAACGCGGCCCTTGAGCGCTCGCTGTAAAGCGCCACTGCCCGTTCGCGCTCGATCGGCGCTCCAGCCGACAGTCCAAACAGCTCATAGACCTTTTCAGACCACGTTAGCGTGTCATCGTCTTCAATGTCGCAGTGCCAGTAACCATTGGCAGGATCGTCTATGGCGCTGGTCAGATTGGGGGCGGTTCGGAAAACATGCCCTTCCGAAAATGCCCCCGCGGGCGCGTCATAAAATAGCTCATTAGGTGACGATTCGCTCATGGCACTTTCTACGCAGACGAGCGAGCAAAAGACTTAACTGACGTCGTTCTGTCCGCAACCGGTGGAGAACCGACGTTCGCTCGGGCGACTGACTACCGTCGGCGCATCTCAAGTACGGACTCGGAAAGGGTCGAACAAGACGTAACCCGCTAATGTCTTGGATGGGTGGAAAGCCGGCATCCTGGCAATCCAACGCCTTTGGTTCGCCGCGGCAGTTCGCGTCGGTGGGTCAGCCGTGGCCATACTTTCGCGCGAGCGCGTTCTGGATCGATCCCTGATCCCAATAGGGAACCATGATGAGGAGAAGGAGCAGCATCAGCAAAATGATGTTCAACCGGCGCGAGCGCACGAAGATCAACACGATCATCGTGACTTCGATGGTCAGATTGTAGGGGACGGTCCACAACCAGAAGACCTGGGGCTGGTGCGCGATGCGTTCCTCGAAGATGTGCACATAGGTGACGTGGATCAGCATCTCGCCGGCAAGCAGCAGGAGGAGGATGAACCGCTTCCGCTCCTGATAATAGTCGGCCAGCCGCTCGTGATCGGCGTCGTCGTGGGGGAAGACCGTCGCGGCGGCGAGATAGAAGCAGATCGCAAGCAGCACGGGCGCCCACAGGCCCTCGAAATCGACCGTCACGTCTTTCAGCGACAGCCAGCCGTCGACCCAGGTCGGCAGATGTCGACGAGAATGAACGAGGCGAGCAGCGCCGTCTGCGGCTCCAGCTTCCTCAACGCCTTCGCCCGCACCATGTGGGCAAAGCCGCCGAGCAGTTCCGTCAGCGCAAGTCCGAGGATCAGGCTATAGAAGGCAATGAAATAGGTGAAGCTGTCCACTCGGCCGGCCGCCTTCCGTTACGAAGACGTAACAGATGGCACGACGTCTGCAATGAGTGGACAGCGGACATTGAGACTTTCCAGCGGCCTGCTTTGCGCTCGCACAAAGTTACGGTTCCCCGATCGGCCAGACGCTGACCTGGTTAGCGCGCGCGCGTGTCGTCGTGATCGGCAAGCAGGCGGAGCGATCCGATGGCGTCGCGTTGGCGAGCGGATCAAGCCGCAGCGCCTTGGCCATGCCGAACAACTGGTCAGTGACGAGCGCCAGCCGCCAATTGCGGTAGCGTGCATCCTGCAGCGTCAGGTTCAATTGCAGATTACCCGCGGCGTCGAGGCGGTGAAGATGTTCGAGCGTCCGCAGCTTCGCCCAATCGGCCTGCTCGGCGTCCATCTCGCTCAGCAGATTTTGCATACGATTGTACATGACCCCATATTGGGAAAGCCTGCCGCCATCGACGAGCGCCGCTCTGCCGGCCTGGGACTCAGCCTCCCAACGCGAATTGAGGAAAGACCAATATTGCGGCCGTCCAATCCACGCCGGGGGGACGAAGTCGGTGTTTGAGCTGGTGCTGTCGAGAAGTCTCTGGATTTCTTCGATGCGCCCTCGGACGCAGCCGTAGATCCCCCTCCGCGACTGGAGCCGGCCGAGGTTAAGACCGATTTCGTTTCGAATGACTCGCTCCGCCTGAATACCTTCCTGCTGCTGGTGCGCCTTCTGGACGAGCTGCTCCGCGCCGAGGGCGATCAGCACGCCCAGAACGATGATGCCGACCTCACCTAAAAAGGCACGCCAGCCGTGCAGCGGTTTCGGAACGTGGAAATGCATCCGGCCGGCCCCCAGCAATTACGCCACCGTAACAGAACGGCCTAACGGCAGGAATGGGTCGAAGCTGCCATCAGCTATTGCTCGGGGCGCGCTCCTCCGCCAGCCGGATGGCCTCTGCGATCGCTGCGTCGACGTCGAGATCGCTCGTGTCGAGGAGGATTGCGTCTGCGGCGGGTTTGAGCGGCGCGGTTTCGCGACCGGAATCGCGTTCGTCGCGGGCGTGGATGTCGGCCAGCACCTCGTCGTAATGCGCGTGCATGCCGCGCGCCTCCAGCTCCTTCATCCGCCGCTCGGCGCGGACCTTGGGCGAGGCGGTGACGAACAGCTTCACGTCCGCTTCGGGCGCGATCACGGTGCCGATGTCGCGGCCGTCGAGCACCGCGCCGCCCACCTGCCCGGCGAAGTCCTGCTGGCGGCCGAGAAGCGCGGTACGGACGGACGGGTAGACGGAAATGCGCGAGGCGATCGCGGAGACGGGCTCGCTTCGAAGCTCGGGATCGTCGGGGTCGAAGCCGAGGTCGCTGCAGGCGCGCAAGGCCTCGAACTCGTCCGCCGGATCGCCGCCCCAGCGCCATAGGTTGAGCGCGACCGCGCGGTAGAGGAGGCCCGTGTCCATCAGCGGCAGGCCGAAATGCTTCGCGAGCGCGCGCGCGATCGTCCCCTTCCCGCTCGCCGCCGGCCCGTCGACCGCGATGACGATCGCCCTTTTATCGTTCGAATTAGAGGCCATATGTGCTGCCAAGCGGCGC
>DATCJM010000395.1:0-5228 GCA_036562805.1 Sphingomicrobium sp. | reverse complement strand
GCGAAGTGATTCCTCGGGCTTAACAGGGGCATAGGCCAATGCAGCGGGTGGGTTTGCTGATCGGTGCGGCGGCGATTGGCTGGGGCGTTCCGCTCCAGGCGCAGGACGATGTGGCACCGACTCCGGTCGTGCATTCGGTAGTCGCGGCGGCGCCCGCGCCCGTCCCAGACAGCAATGTCGCGCCTTTCTATGCGGCGCGGTCCGGAGCACCGATCTGGCTGCGTGACGCGGACAGCCGCGCGGCTGCAGCAAAGCTGGTCGAGATCCTCAAGCGAGCGCCGATCGACGGGCTGGCAGACGGGCCCGCCCTCGCCTCCTCGGTCGAGACTGCGCTCGCGAGCGGGACGCCGGCCGACGACCAAATCATCTCGACCGCCTGGGTGCGCTATGCGCAGGCGCTGCGGCGGCCGGTGAACGGGGTCAGCTTCGGCGATCCGACGCTGCAGCTGGCGCCGCCATCGGCCAACGCGATTCTGGGCGAGCTCACGGCAGCGCCCTCGCTCGCCAATTATCTCGATGCGGTGTCGGCCGTGAACCCGATCTACGCGGCGCTTCGGCAGGACGCGATCGCCGCGGGACAGCAGGACGATCCGCACGTCCGGGCGACGCTCGACCGGCTTCGGCTGGTTCCCGCCAAGGGCCACGCGATCCTCGTCGATGCCGCCAATGCGCAGCTGATGATGCTCGAGAACGGCGAGGTCGTCGACACCATGAAGGTGATCGTCGGCAAGCCCGATTTCGCGACGCCGCTGCTGGCCGGCAAGATCTGGTACGTGACCTTCAACCCTTATTGGCACATCCCCGCGGACGTGGCGAAGCGCAAGGTCGCTCCGATCGTCTTAAAGCGCGGCGTCAACTATTTGAAATTGGCCCGATATCAAACGGTGGAAGCATTCGGCGGCGACAAGGAAGAGCCGATCGACCCGGCGAGCATCGACTGGAAGGCAGTTGCCGCGGGCACGACGGAAGCGCACATCCGCCAGCTGTCCGGCCCGCACAACATGATGGGCAAGATGAAGTTCGGGTTTGTCAATGACTTCGGCATCTTTCTTCACGACACGCCGGAGAAGCAATTGTTCGCCAAGGACAAGCGCAATTTGAGCCTCGGCTGCGTCCGCCTCGAGCATCCTGAAGCGCTTGCCAAATGGCTGTTCGGTCACGACCCGGTTCCGCCCGGCGACGATTCCGAACAGAATGTCCGGATCGGCGAGACCGGCGTCCCCATTTACATCAGCTACCTGACTGCGCGTCCTGACGGCGCGACCATCGCGTTTGCCGACGACGTCTACAAGCTCGACGGCGCGAGCGATGGCGGCAAGGCCGTCGCCGTCACCGCTGCAAGCAAATAGCGCGTCCGCGTAGCTGGCATGCGCTGATAGCTCAGGCGTCTAATATATTGAATATCCGCGCTGTTATTCGCGTTGTGCATGTCATCGAAACAATCGGCCCGTGACTACGTTCATCCCGCTTCAAGGTGGATCGGGAACGGATGGGGACCGAGGTACGAGCGTCTGAACAGCCGTTAACCGCTGAGGCATGGCGGCAAATCGTCGACAGCGCCGTCTATACGGCGATCATCACGACCGATGAGCACGGCCGCATCACGACGTGGAACGAAGGCGCGCGGCGGATCCTCGGCTGGACGGCCGACGAAATGGTGGGCCAGACGCTCCACCGCCTCTTCCCCGACGACACGGGTGAATCGGCAATTGCCGGGGAGATGGAAGACGCGCTCAGATCGGGCCGAGGCGGAGGTCAGGAAGGTTGGCGCGTCCGCAAGGGCGGCGAGCTTTTCTGGGCCGCCGGCGAGATATCGCCGATCCGCGACGGGCGCGGCGCCGTCATCGGATTTACGAAGGTCCTTCGCGATCGATCGGAGCAGCGCGCGGCCGACGAGGCGGCGCAGGAAGAACGCCGCTTGCTCGAAGTGCTCAATCGCGCCGGTTCCGCGCTGGCCGCGGAGACCGAGCTTCACAAGCTGGTCCAGATCATCACCGATGCCGGCGTCGAGCTGACCGGCGCGGAATTCGGCGCCTTCTTCTACAACGTGCGCGACGAGGACGGCGAGAGCCTCACGCTCTACACCCTCTCCGGCGCGCCGATCGACGCTTTCTCCAAGTTCCCGATGCCGCGCAACACCGCGATCTTCGGGCCGACGTTCAGAGGCGAAGGGATCGTCCGGTCCAAGGACATCACCAAGGATCCGAGATACGGGCACAACAAGCCGTACAAGGGAATGCCGAAAGGCCATCTGCCGGTGCGCAGCTACCTCGCCATCCCCGTGCTGCTGCGCTCGAAGGAAGTCATCGGCGGTCTGTTTTTCGGCCACCAGGACGTGGGCGTCTTCACCGATGAATCGGAACGCGGCCTCAGCGGCCTTGCTGCCGAAGCCGCCGTGGCGATCGACAACGCGCGGCTGTTCGGCGAGCTTCGAAGCCTCAACGAGCAGCTGGAGCAGCGCGTCAATGCCGAGGTCGCGCGCCGGGCCGAGGCCGAAGAGGCGCTCCGCCAGTCGCAGAAGATGGAGGCTGTCGGGCAGCTGACCGGCGGCATCGCGCATGATTTCAACAATCTGCTGACGGTCGTCACCGGGAACGTCGGGATGGCCCAGCGCGCGCTCGACGCGGCGAACATCACCGATGCGCGAACGCGCCGGGCTCTCACGGGCGCGATGAAGGGCGCCGAGCGCGCGGCCACGCTGACCCAACGCCTGCTCGCGTTCTCGCGCCGGCAGCCGCTGGCGCCGAAGGTCGTCGATGTCGACAAGCTCGTGCTCGGCATGTCCGACCTGCTTCAGCGCTCGCTCGGCGAGCTGATCAAGCTCGAGATCATCATCGCGCCCGGCTTGTGGCGGATCGAAGCCGATCCGAACCAGCTCGAAAGTGCCATCCTCAACCTCGCGGTCAACGCCCGCGACGCGATGCCAAAGGGCGGCGACCTCGTCATCGAAACCGCCAATGCCCGCCTCGACGAAAATTATGCGGCCAGCCACGCCGAGGTACCGCCCGGACAATATGTGATGATCGCCGTCACCGATTCAGGCACCGGCATGTCGAAGGAAGTCGTCGATCGCGCGTTCGAACCCTTTTTCACGACCAAGGAGATCGGCAAGGGCACCGGCCTGGGGCTGTCGATGATCTACGGGTTCATCAAGCAGTCGGGCGGTCACGTGAAAATCTATTCGGAGGAAGGCCAGGGTACGACGATCAAGATGTACCTGCCGCGGCTGCTGCGCGAAGCGAACGGCGATGAGGAGACCGGCTCGGTATCCTCGGGATTCGAAAGCAGCCCGCGGCAGGAGACCATTCTGGTCGTCGAGGACGACGATGACGTTCGCGCCTATACGGTCGATTGCCTGCGCGAGCTTGGCTACCGCGTGCTCGAGGCGCACGATGGGCCCTCAGCGCTGCGGCTGCTCGAGCGCCAGGAAGCGCCGGTGGACCTTCTTTTCACCGACGTCGTCATGCCTGCGATGACCGGGCGCGAGCTCGCGGACGAGGCGCGCAAGCTGCAGCCGCGGCTGCGCGTGCTCTACACGTCCGGCTACACCCGCAACGCGATCGTCCACGCCGGCCGGCTCGACCCCGGGGTGGACATGATTGCCAAGCCGTTCACGTTCGAGGCGCTTGCCGAGAAGGTGCGCGATTCCCTCGACGCGGGCCGGACGAGATGCGCTCTCATCGTCGATCCGGACCCTTCGATGTGGACGAGCGGGAGCTCGGCGCTTGCAGCGCTGGACATGCGAGTCGAGATCGCAGGGTCGGGAACGGAAGCGCTGAACAAGGTGCGCGTCGCCAAGGGCCGCTATGACGTGGTGATCCTCGACGACATGCTCCACGACCATGACGGCGCTTCGCTCGCGAACGAGCTGCGCGCGCTTCATTTGCATCTTCCGCTGGTGGTCACGTCGCGGAGCCGCGCATCCGAGTTAGGGGAAGAATTCTCGAAAGACCCCTGCACGACGGTACTGGAGCGGCCCTATTCGCCGGCCGAGCTTGAGCGGGCGCTTCGTTATCTGGACGTCAACTGCGGCGCTCCGCCTCCCTAAGCCGAGCGTCCGCTTCTAGCTTCTGCGGCGGACCCTTGAGGGAATTGCGCCGGCCTGGCCTTCTTCGGGGCTGACTCCGGCGTCGCTCATGCGCAGGAAGCTGCGCACGGCATCCGCCGAGACGGCGCGGCCGAACAGCCAGCCTTGCGCCTCTGAGCAGCCGTAGCGTTCGAGCGCGGCGCGGATCTGTTCGGATTCGACGCCCTCGGCGCTGATCGGAACGTCGAGCGTGTGGCCGAGGCCGGCGATCGTGTTGACGATCTCCGCGGTGCGCTGGCTCTTCACGATGGTGGTGATGAAGCTCTTGTCGATCTTGATGCGGTCGAGCGGCAGGCGATTGACCTGCGCGAGGCTCGCATAGCCGGTGCCGAAATCGTCGAGCGAGATGCGCACGCCGACATTCTTGAGGCTTGCGATGATCGTCAGCACCTGCTCGCGATCCTCGAGCAGCGATCCTTCGGTGATCTCGATTTCGAGGCGGTTGGCGGGGAAGCCGGTGGTCGAGAGAAGCTTCAGGATCTGCTCGGCGAGCGTCGGGTCGCGGAACTGGATCGGCGAGACATTGACCGCAAGCTTGAGGTGCGCGGGCCAGTCGCGCGCGTCGGTCATCGCCTGCTCCATGACGCTGAGCGTCAGCGGGCCGATGAGGCCGGTATGCTCGGCCGCCTCGATGAAATTCTCGGCTTCGAGCATCGAGCCGTCGGACGAGCGCCAGCGGGCAAGGGCTTCGAAGCCGGCAAGCTCCTGCGTCGAAAGGTCGATCAGCGGCTGGAAATAAGGGACGAACTCGCCGTCGCGGATGCCGCGGCGAATATCCTCCTCCAGCTTCAGCCGGTCGGAGAGCTCGAGCTCGAGCACTTGGTCGAACCAGGCGTAGGCGTTCCGGCCCGAGCGCTTGGCTGCGTAAAGGGCGACGTCGCTGCGGCGAAGCGCCGCTTCCTCTTCGTCGCGCGGTTCGATCCGGGCGAGACCGATCGAGGCCGACGCCTGGACCTGGGCGCCGTCGACCATGATCGGCACGGCGAGACGCTCCTGGATCGTGCGCGCGACCTGCTCGGCGTCGCGATCGGCGAGCGAAGGGAGAAGCATGGCGAATTCGTCGCCGCCGGTGCGCGCCGCGCAGGCGCCGGCGGGCGCGCATTTCTCGAGCGCCTCGGCGACGGCGCGAAGCACGCGGTCC
>DATCJM010000392.1:0-1819 GCA_036562805.1 Sphingomicrobium sp. | reverse complement strand
TTTCGAACGCGCCCATCGCCTCGACCATCGCTTGCTCGAATTCCGCGACGATCGAGCGAACGACGATGAAGCGCTTGCCGGCGATGCAGCTTTGCCCGCCGTTCACCATCCGCGCGGTCGCGGCGACCTTGGCGGCTGCCTCGATGTCCGCATCCTCGAGCACGAGATAAGCGTCGGAGCCGCCAAGCTCGAGCACGCATTTCTTGAGCACCGAACCAGCCGCCGTCGCCACGCTGCGGCCTGCCGCAACGCTGCCGGTCAGCGTCACGGCTGCGACATTGTTATCCTTGATTAGCGCTTCGACATGTTTGCTCGGAAGCAGGAGCGTCCGGAACAGGTCGCGCGGAACGCCGGCCTGGTGAAGCACTTCCTCTATGGCGAGAGCGCACCCGGGCACATTGCTGGCGTGCTTCAGGAGCGCGCCGTTCCCGGCCATCAGCGCGGGCGCGGCGAAGCGGAAGACCTGCCAGAACGGAAAATTCCACGGCATCACCGCGAGCACGACGCCGATTGGATTGAACGTTACGAAGGTTTCGCCATTGCCGAGGTCGACCGGCTCCTCGGCCAGATAGCCATCCGCATGATCGGCGAACCAGTCGCAATGGAAGGCGCATTTTTCGACCTCGGCGCGGCCTTCATCGAGTGGCTTGCCCATCTCGTCCGTCATAAGCCGGGCGAATTCGTCCTTTCGTGCGCGCAGGATGTCGGCGGCCTTGTGGATCACGGCGGAGCGCTCCGCGAAGCCGGTACGGCGCCAATCGCTGAAGGCGGCCCGCGCCGCAGCGGCTGCGGCAAGCGCGTCGCCCAGCGACGCTTCGTCGTAACTGCGCCCCTGCTCTCCGGTCGCCGGATTCACTGTGTGGATCTGCTTAGCCGCTTGCGGGCGGTTGAGTTCGGCTTGCTCGGACATGCGCGCCTCCATTTGGGCCGCGCATAGGCCGACAAGAACGGCGCACCAAGTGCCGCATTATCCG
The DNA here is from genome assembly GCA_036562805.1 of Sphingomicrobium sp. Classification (GTDB taxonomy): domain Bacteria; phylum Pseudomonadota; class Alphaproteobacteria; order Sphingomonadales; family Sphingomonadaceae; genus Sphingomicrobium. The sequence continues at coordinate 845 of DATCJM010000392.1, read as the reverse complement.
TCGATGATCTGCTGAGATGGCTGCCGCCCCTCGCTGCGCTCGTGCGCTCCACGCTCGGCCATCCCCCGTATGGCCTGCGGCGTGGAGCGGGCGAAGGGATTCGAACCCTCGACCCCAACCTTGGCAAGGTTGTGCTCTACCCCTGAGCTACGCCCGCTCGGCCGGAAAGGCGGCGATTTCCCGCCGCTGGAGCGCGCCCGCTATCAGCCGCCCCAGCGGTTTGCAAGTTCCCGGCGCGGTAGAGGACCCACGAATCGCCGCTCAGCGGAATTGTCGTCGATGAATCGATGGCTTGCATGGCGATGCCGCAACGGTGGATGGTCGCGGGCAGTGGCGCTTTCCACCGCGACTGCGACGCGAGGAGGAAGTCTGCGTGATCGCAACCACCGGCGAAGCGCGCGCGATACCCCGTCTGTTCGGAAGCGACGGCCACGACGGCCTTGAGGCGCGGTGCGTCGAAGGCGACACGCGCGCCGCCCGGATCGAGCCGTGCCATGTCCATGACCGGGGCCGAAGGACGACCGCGCTCACCGATCACGATCACCGCGTCGCGGTAGGCACCGGAGAGGAGCAGGACGGCAATGACGGATGCAGCGGCCGCGCGGACGGCGAGGCGTCCCGACAGGCCCCGACCGATCCACTCCGATGAGAGGAAGAGCAGGCCGATGGCGCTTGCCAGATAATAGCGTGCAAAGCTCGTGTTGCCGGCGCGGGCGATGGCGAGACCGATCGGGACTGTCAGGATCAGGAGCGCGTAGAGCCGGGCGCGGGAACCGAGCCATTGCGGCCTGCGAAGCGCAATCGCGAGTGCGAGTAGGCCGAGCGCGAGTGGGACGATCCACGGA
>DATCJM010000353.1:0-4532 GCA_036562805.1 Sphingomicrobium sp. | reverse complement strand
GTCGACGACAGGCTGAGCTTCTGGACGAACTTGCCCTTGGCGCCCGAGGGCTTGCCACGGATGATCGCGTCGACGAGCGCGGTGAAGTTCTCCTTGAGGTCGTCCTCGGAGAAGCTCGCCTTGCCGATTCCGGCGTGGACGATGCCCGCCTTCTCGACGCGGAACTCGACCTGGCCCGACTTGGCGTCGGTCACCGCCTTGGTGACGTCCATGGTCACCGTGCCGAGCTTCGGGTTCGGCATCAGGCCCTTCGGACCGAGCACCTTACCGAGACGGCCGACGACGCCCATCATGTCCGGAGTCGCGATCACGCGGTCGAAGTCGATCTGACCGCCCTGGACCTGCTCCATCAGGTCCTCGGCGCCAACGACGTCGGCACCCGCAGCCTTGGCCTCATCGGCCTTGCCGCCCTTCGCAAACACGGCGACGCGCACGGTCTTGCCGGTGCCCTTCGGGAGGTTGACGACGCCGCGGACCATCTGGTCGGCGTGGCGCGGGTCGACGCCGAGGTTCAACGCCACTTCGACAGTCTCGTCGAACTTGGCGGTCGCATTCGACTTCACCAGCGAAAGCGCCTCATCGACACCGTAGAACTTCTCCCGGTCGACCGAGGAAAGGGCCTTCTGCCGCTTGGAAAGCTTCGCCATGGTTTAGCCCTCCACCACGTTGAGGCCCATCGCGCGGGCGGATCCTTCGATGATCTTCGTCGCCGCATCCAAGTCGTTGGCGTTCAGGTCCTTCATCTTCTGCTCGGCGATGTCGCGAAGCTGCGAGCGGCGGATCGTCCCGGCGCTCGACTTGCCCGTCTCCGAGGAGCCCTTCTGGATCCGCGCCGCCTTCTTCAGCAGGAACGAAGCCGCCGGAGTCTTGGTCACGAAGGAGAAGCTGCGGTCCGCATAGACGGTGATCACCGTCGGAATCGGAGCGCCCTTCTCGAGCTCCTGCGTCGCGGCGTTGAACGCCTTGCAGAATTCCATGATGTTGACGCCGCGCTGGCCCAGCGCAGGCCCGATCGGCGGCGCCGGATTTGCAGTGCCCGCAGGCACCTGCAGCTTGATATAGCCGGTAATTTTCTTTGCCATGGTCTCACTCTGTAGTTTCGTCCGAAGTAGTACTTCGAGCGAAGGTTCAAGATTAGTGGTTCAAGCGGCGAGCCTCAGGCTCACCTCCCACACGGCTCCAGATTTTCGCTGGAGGAGCGCCCATAGCCAAATCAGTCGCTTAAGCCAAGCCGCGCGATCTGGTATGGAGCGGCTGGAAGGTGGAGACGAGAAGGGGGTTCCCATGAAGCTTTTGATGGTTGTTGCTCTTCCGCTGCTCCTCGCCGGATCGGCGGCGCAGTCCAAGCCGGCCAGTTTGAAATGGGGCGGGGCGCCGCCGGGGCTTCCGAGCGGCGCGCAGATGGCTGTCGTCTCGGGCGATCCGGGCAAGAAGGGCATGTTCGTGGTCGAGCTCAAGATGCCGGCCGACTACGCGGTCGCTCCCCACTGGCACCCGACCAACGAGAAGGTGAAGGTGCTGTCGGGCAAGCTGCACTACGGAATGAGCGATAAGATGGATATGGCCAAGGCGACGACGCTAACCGCCGGACACGCAGTGACCATGAAGGCGAAGATGCATCATTGGGTTCACGCTCCTGGTCCGGCCACGATCCAGGTCAGCGGCATGGGGCCCTTCGCGATCACCTACGTCGATCCGAAGGACGATCCGCGCAAGAAGTAGCGGCAGCGCCTAGCGCAGGAGCGGCCTCAGCACGTTCCCCTCGAGCTGGGCGACGCGGAGCATATGCTCGCGCATCGTTCGCGAGGCTTCGCGGTAACCTGACCAGTCGTCGGCGACGCTGTCGGTGGGCCATTTGGCGAGGTGGGCGACGGAATGGGCGTTGAGCTCGCCATTGGCGTCGCGGACTTTTGCGACGGCCTCGGCATCGCCCGGCTGGTCGCGCTGCTCGAGGAAGCGCATGATCTTGTTGACCGCGGAACGGCGGTCGATGCTCGCCTGGCTCAGGCGCAGGCGGGCCGAGGTATATTCCATCTTCGACGGCTGCGGGCTGTCGGTGATCGCGCCGAGCGCTGCGCTGCGCTCGCGGACGTCGCTATGGGCGGCTTCGAGCTCGGCAAGGAGGAGCGACGGCGAAAGCCGTGGCTGCGGCATGGGCGCGGCGGAAGAGGTCACGGGTTCGGTCTCCTTCGAGCAGAGACCGTGCAGGTTAGGAGAACGAGGTTACCATCGGGTTAGGGCACGCTTTTCCGCGCCCGTTGCAGCGGCTTAGCGGAGCTTGGCGATTTTCAGCCGATCGGCCTTGGCGCGGTCCCTGACCGATTCCTCGCTCCGGGTGAGCGCCTTGGCGATCGCTCTGAGTGCCATGCCCTTGGCGGCGAGCTGGTGGAGCTTCTGGATCTCGTCCTGCCGCCAGGGCTGGCGGTGGCGTTCGAACTTCTCGCCGCTGGCCACGGCTTACTTGACGCGCTCGACCTGCTCGAACTCGAGCTCGACGGGCGTGGCGCGGCCGAAGATGCTGACCGAGACCTTGACGCGGCCACGGTCGAAGTCGAGCTCTTCGACGACGCCGTTGAAGCTGGCGAACGGGCCGTCGAGGACCTTGACCGAATCGCCGATCTCATAATCGACGTTGATCTTCTGCTTGGGCGCGGACGCCGCTTCCTGCTCGCTCGACAGCATGCGCGCGGCCTGGGCGTCGGGAATCGGCTGGGGCTTGCCGCCGGGGCCGAGGAAGCCGGTGACCTTCGGCGTGTTCTTGACCAGGTGGTAGACCTGGTCGTTCATCTCGAGCTTGGCGAGCACGTATCCCGGCATGAACTTGCGCTCGGACTGGACCTTCTTGCCGCGCTTGATCTCCGTGACCGTCTCGGTCGGCACTTCGATTTGCTCGACGAAGGGCGTCAGGCCCATGCGCTGCGCCTCGCTGTGGATCGCGTCGCGAACCTTGTTCTCGAAGCCGGAATAAGCGTGGATGATGTACCAGCGGGACATGTGTCTCTCTTGTGCCTTGGAGCGCTAGCCGAGGAAGCTCAGCAGGTGGCGGACGACCGTCGAGAAGACGGCGTCGGTGCCGAAGAAAAAGAAAGCGAGCAGCGCCGTCATGATCATCACCATGATCGCGGTCGCCACCGTCTCTTTCCGCGTCGGCCAGACGACCTTCGCGGTTTCAACGCGCACCTGACGGATGAATTCGCCGGGGGAAGTCTTGGCCACTTCTGCTGTGCCCTCTTGCGGATAGAAAAGCGCCCCGCGGGCCTGTGCGGCCGGCGGGGCTGGCGGTCACTTAGCGAGAGCTGAGTGAGTCTTCAAGGTGGCAGGAGTGGAGGGACTCGAACCCCCGGCCCTCGGTTTTGGAGACCGATGCTCTACCAACTGAGCTACACTCCTAGGCCGCGCGGCGAGGTAGCCATGCGGCGCGCGGGGCGCAAGGTCAGTGAGCGACCGGGAGCCCGATCCACGACCCCCTGATACCCGTGAACACTTTCTGGGTCGCGGCGCGATAGTCATTGGGCCTGGCGTAGAAGATGTTGGGGACGAAGGTCTGGGGGTTGCGGTCGTAGAGCGGGAACCAGCTCGACTGGACCTGGACCATCAGGCGGTGGCCCGGCTCGATGACATAATCGACGTTGGGAAGCGCGAACTCATAGGTGAGCGGCTGGTTGGGCGTGAGCGGCTGCGGGTTCGCCGGGTCATTGCGGTAGCGGCCACGGATCACGTCCATCGCGATCGGCAGCTCATAACCGCCCATCAGCGGCTTTTGCGGATATTGCGCCGGATAGACGTCGATCAGCTTCACGACCCAGTCGCTATCGGTGCCGCTCGTCGAGGCGACCAGATGCGCAAGCGGCGTGCCCTTGAGGCTGAGCGGAGCTTCGAGCGGCGCGCTTTCGTAGGTGAGCACGTCGGGCCGCGCTTCGGCGAAGCGCTGGTCATCCTCGAGCCAGTAGCGCCAGGTCGAGCCCTCGGCCCAGGGCGAGATGTTCGGCCGCTGGCGGTAGGTGACGGGCCTCGCGGGGTCGGAGATGTACGCGTCCGACGCCTGGTCGGCCGGCGGGTCGAAGCTTAGCGCCTTGCCCGGCGCGAGATAGAGCGGTGTCAGTGCCGAGGCGCAGCCGCGCGCGCAGGAGGAAGGCCAGTCGGGCAGGCGCTGCCACTGGTTGGGGCCGACTTCGAACGCCGTGACCCGCGCAATATTGGCAGGCGGGCCGCTTTTCAGATGCTCGTTGAGGAACGGCAGGAGGACATGCTCGCGAAACCATTTGCTGGTGTCCGAGCCCCAGTCGAGCGGGCCAAGCGTGCTTCCGGCGATGTTCGCCTCGCCGTGGTGCCATGGGCCAAGCACGAGGTGCGCATTGCCATTGTCGGAGCCCTTCACCGCCTCGAACACGGCCGGAGCGCCGTAAATATCTTCCTGATCCCATTCGCTGTCGACGAGCAGGGTAGGGACGGTCAGCGGCTTCTGCGCGAGAATTCGGTCGACGGCCTGGTCCTGCCAATATTCGTCGTAGGCCGGATGCTCGCTGAGCCGG
>DATCJM010000331.1:0-2183 GCA_036562805.1 Sphingomicrobium sp. | reverse complement strand
ATGCAGGGCGCCGGCTAGCGTCAGTCGAGCTTGCGGATCGTCTCGTCGAAATGGGCCACGACGATCCCGAAACGGCTGACGCGGATCGTGTCGTGAACTTCGGTCGCGCTCACCGCCGCGAGCATCTGGTCGAAGTTCAGGTGGTTTTGCGCGGTGTACCGGATCCGGATACCATCTTTCGTCACGTCGACACGGACCGGGCTCGCGGCGTCGGTCAAGGTGCCCTCGAACCGGCTGGGGCCCGTTTGCCGCATTCGCCAGTAGCGCGTCCTCGCCGGTTTCCCCGGCTCGTGGATCACCTGCTGCAGCACCAGGGAGCCGTCCTTGTCCGCGCGGCCGACATTCTCGGTGTGAATTTGCTCCGACGACCGGAAAATGACCTTGAGCGCTCCCTGACCCTCGCTCCGGCCACGGAAAAAGTCGACAGGGTTGAACGCGGCCTGCGCCGGCACGGCGGCGACCAAGGCGAATGCTGCGGCGATCGCCTTCATTGCCGCCCCGCGAGCAGGGCGTCGACAATTGTCGGATCGGCGAGGGTCGAGATATCCCCGAAGCCGTCGCTCGTCCCTTCCGCGATCTTGCGGAGGATACGCCGCATGATCTTGCCCGACCGCGTCTTTGGAAGCGCTGGCGTGAACTGGATTTTCTCAGGCGCGGCAAGAGCGCCGATTTCGGTCCGAACGGTCTGGTTCAGTTCCTTGCGCAGCCGATCGTCTCCTTCCTCCCCTGCGTTCAGCGTGACGAATGCATAAATGCCCTGTCCCTTGATCTCGTGGGGATAGGGCACGACAGCCGCTTCGGCGACCTTCGGGTGCGCGACCAACGCGCTTTCGACCTCGGCGGTGCCGATCCGATGGCCGGACACGTTGATGACGTCGTCGACGCGCCCGGTGATCCAGTAATAACCGTCCTCGTCGCGGCGGCACCCGTCGCCGGTGAAATAGAGGCCCGGATAAGCCTTGAAATAGCTTTCGAAGAAGCGCTGCTCGTCGTTCCAGACGCTGCGCATCTGGCCCGGCCAGGAAGTGGCGAGGCACAGGTTTCCGCTCGCTGCGCCTTCGAGCACATTGTGGTTCGCATCAACGAGGCACGGTTCGATACCCGGCAGCGGCTTCGTCGCGGAGCCCGGCTTCATCTCTGTGGCGCCGGGGAAGGGCGAGATGAGGATTCCCCCAGTCTCCGTCTGCCACCAGGTATCGACGACCGGGCAGCGGCAATCGCCGACGACACGCCAGTACCATTCCCAGGCTTCCGGGTTGATCGGCTCGCCGACCGTGCCCAGAAGGCGCAGCGACTTGCGCCCGTATCGCTTCACCGGTTCGTCACCCTCACGCATCAGCGCGCGGATCGCAGTTGGCGCGGTGTAGAAAATGGTCACGCCGAGCCTGTCGACCGTTTCCCAAAACCGGCTCGAATCCGGATAGTTCGGAACGCCGTCGAACATCACGCTCGTCGCGCCCATCGCCAGCGGTCCGTAGACGACATAGGAATGGCCGGTGATCCAGCCGATGTCGGCGGTGCACCAGAAGATGTCGTCGTCGCGATAGTCGAAAATCCAGTCGAACGTCGTCGCAGCCCAGACGGCATAGCCGCCGGTCGTGTGCACCACGCCCTTGGGCTTCCCGGTCGATCCGGAGGTGTAGAGGATGAACAGCGGGTCTTCCGCTTTCATGATCTCGGGATTGCATTCGATCGAAAGCTGGTCGCGCTGATCCGAGTAACGGATGTCGCGGCCGTCCTTCATGGGCACGTCGGCGCCGGTGCGCGTGACGACGATCACGGTGTCGACGTCCCGCTCCTCGAGCGCGGCATCGACGTTGCGCTTGAGCGGGATTTTCTTGCCGCCGCGCACGCCCTCGTCGGCGGTAATCACCGCTGACGCATCGCAGTCGACGATGCGGCCGTGCAGGCTCTCCGGCGAGAAGCCGCCGAACACCACCGAATGGATGGCTCCGATCCGGGCGCAGGCGAGCATCGCCGCCGCAGCCTCGGGGATCATTGGCATGTAGATCATCACGCGGTCGCCGCGCTTGATACCGCGCTGCTTCAGCAGGTTGGCGAAGCGGCAGGTCTCTTCGTAGAGCTCGCGATATGTCCAGCGATGGCCGTGGCCGGGCTCGTCAGCCTCGAAGATGAGGGCGGTACGGTCGCCGTGTTCCGCAAGGTGGCGATCGAGGCAATTG
>DATCJM010000323.1:0-5491 GCA_036562805.1 Sphingomicrobium sp. | reverse complement strand
CGGCATCGATCCGGAGCGCGGCCATGTCTTCACCGACCGGATGCTCCGGGCCCGGGGCCGCGAGGAGACGCTGATCCTCGGGTCCGAATCGCTCAAGCCGCTCGTTCGCGAGCTTCTGCCGGAAGCCGAGATCGTCACGCGCCCGCGCTTCTCGACATTGCGCTATGCCGGAAGCGTCAAGCTGTCGCGCCTTCCGCCGCGCTCCGCGGTCGTCGCCTTCTCGGCCGAGCAGGTCTACGCGCTTGCCGAGATGCTCCGGCGCTTCAAGGGTGGCGCCGCGGTGGTGATGGGTGCGCTCTCGCCCGCGACGCGCAATGCCCAGGTGGCAATGTTCCAGCGCGGCGAGGTCGATTATCTCGTCGCCACCGATGCCATCGGCATGGGCCTCAACATGGACGTGACCCATGTCGCCTTCGCCGGTCTCGAGAAGTTCGACGGCAAGCGCGACCGCCGCCTGACGATTGCCGAGATGGCGCAGATCGCCGGCCGCGCCGGACGCCATCAGCGCGACGGCAGCTTCGGAACGCTCGGCCTTAGCGAGGAAAGCGGCGGCTTCAGCGAAAGCGAGATCGCGGCCATCGAGGAACATCGCTTCCGGCCGCTCGACTTCGTCTACTGGCGCAACGCCGACCTCGACTTCACCGACGTCGGCGGCCTCATCGCCAGCCTCGAAGCGAAGAGCGACGATCCCATTCTTCGGCCTGCACCCGAAGCAATCGACCTCGCGGTCCTGAAACTGATCGCCGAGGATCCGGCGATCGTGGGCAAGAAAGGAACGCAGGCGCGGCGGCTATGGGCGGTCTGCGGCCTGCCCGACTTCCGCAAGGTAGGGCCGATGCATCATGCCCGCATGGTCCGCCGCCTGTTCAGCTATATCGGCGAGGGCGGCCATGTGCCGCACGAATGGTTCGCCGCCGAGGTTGCGCGGCTCGACAATATGAGTGGCGACATCGAGGCGCTCGCCGATCGCCTCGCGGGCGTGCGCAGCTGGGCCTATATCGCGCATCGCGCCGACTGGCTGAAGGAGCCCGCCAAATGGGCGGAACGCACGCGCGAAGTCGAGGCGCGGCTTTCCGACGCCCTCCACGAACGGCTGACCCAGCGCTTCGTCGACCGACGCACCGCGGTGCTGGTCCGCGACATTGGCGCGCGCGGGGCGGACGCGCTTCCGGTGACCGTCGCCGCCGACGGGGAAGTCAGCGTCGGCCCCGAGCCGATCGGGCATCTCAGCGGCTTCGAGTTCCGCGTCGATCCCTCGGCCCGCTTCGCCGACAAAAGGCTGCTGCTCGCTGCCGCTGAACGCCGGCTCGGCGACGAGCTCGACCGCCGCGCCAATGCATTGATCGAGGCTCCCGACGATAGTTTCGCGCTGGTGGTCGACGAACAGCGAGGTTTGGCGGTGTCATGGAGCGACCACGTGCTTGCGCGTCTCGCCCCCGGCCGTTCGCTGCTCGAGCCTGCGCTGCGGACGGCGCGCGCGCTCGATCGGTTGTCTGCCCACACGCGCGCGGCGCTTCGTGCTCGGCTCGAGCGATGGGTGGACGCGCAGGTGCACCGTCACCTCGCTCCACTCGAGAAGCTGTCGACGGCAGCGACCGATCCCGCAAGCTCGCCCGGCGTCCGCGCGCTGGCGGCCATGCTCACCGACGCGGGGGGCGTTCTCCCGCGCAAGGCCGCGCTGAGTGCGATCTCCCACCTGGAACAGGCGGACCGGCAGGCGCTGCACGGGCTTCGGGTCCGTCTCGGCCCTCTCGACATCTTCCTCCCTGCGCTGCTCAAGCCGGCCGCGCAGCAGTGGCGCGCCGCTCTTATCGCGGTGCGGCAGGGACAGCCGATGCCAACTCTCCCCGCCGCCGGTGCGGCCACGCTGACCGCGGACGCCGACCCGCGCGGCGCCGCCCTCGCCTATCGCCGCGCAGGCCGAAGCTGGGCCCGGATCGACCTCGCGGACCGCCTCGCAAGCCATGCACGCAAGGTCCGCTCGGCAGGCGGCAGCAACCCCGTCGACCTCGAACTCGCAACCTCCATCGGCCTCGATGAAGAAGCACTCGCGCGGCTGATGAACGATGTGGGCTTCACGCGCGCCGGCGATCACTGGCGCTGGCGAGGCCGTCGCGGTCCGCGCCCGGATAGCCGCTCGACCGGCTCCCACGCCTTTGCGGAGCTCGCCAAGCTCAAAAAGAAGAAGTGAGGGTCGACCGCTTCCTCTTCTTCATCCGGCTGGTGAAGAGCCGGACGCTCGCCCAGGCTGTGATCGACGAGGGCCACGTTCGGATCGATGGCCGGCGCGTCGACAAATCGAGCGAGGAAGTCCGCTCCGGAAGCATCGTCGCCCTGCCGCTCCACGGTCAGGTACGGGTCCTGAAGGTCCTCTGCCTGCCGGACCGGCGCGGTCCCGCCGCCGAGGCGCGCCTCTGCTACGAGGAACTGGGCGTTGACGAGGCGAAGCCCGCGACATAGCGAGGCACAAAGGAGCCGCGCACCAATGACCTACGTCGTCACCGACGCCTGCATCAAATGCAAATATATGGACTGCGTCGAGGTCTGCCCCGTCGATTGCTTCTACGAGGGCGAAGTGATGCTGGTGATCAATCCCAACGAATGCATCGACTGCGGCGTGTGCGAGCCGGAATGCCCGGCCGAAGCGATCCTGCCCGACACCGAGAGCGGGCTCGAGAAGTGGCTCGAGCTCAACAGCAATTTCTCGGCCGATTGGCCCAACATTACGCGCAAGAAGGAGAGCCCCGCCGATGCCGACGAGCACAAGGGCGAAGAGGGCAAGTACGATAAATATTTCACGCCGGACGGCGGAAGCGGCGATTAGCCGCCGAACGCCGCGCTACAGATGAAGGTTGAACGTGTAGTTCACGCCGAAGCCGGCGGAAAATTGGCTGCGTGAGCCGAAGTCGCGGATGATCGGCGACTTCGCGGCATTGCCGACCAGCCGTTCATAACGGGCAAAGCCGAATAGGCCCCATGGGCCGCCGCCCAGTTGATAGGACGCCCCGCTCGTCAGGGCGACGCCATAGATACCGCCGTTCGGCCGGTACGTCGGCAAACCGGACGCGAGTGCTGCCGCCGGAGTGACGCCGAAATAAGCGTCCTCGAACCGCCCGTTCGAAAACAGCACCCGCGGCCCGATCGAGAAGACGTAACGATCGCCATCGCGCCAAATCTTGTCCGCGCCCACCGAACCGAGCAGTCCCTTGTGACCGTTCAGGCCTTTCAGCACTTCCGCCCGGACCCGGAAGGAATCGCCGACGAGATATTGCGCAAATGCGCCGGCCTCGAACGTCCTCGGCACTGAACCGACAGGAGCGCCAACGTCGGAGTCCCTCCGGCGGCCTTGCATGTTGACCGCCGGCCCGAACGAAAAGCCGCCCGATGAGACCACCGCAATGCTCGGGCTATCGTCCGGCGCGCCGAACCGGAATTCCTTCGTGCCGCGAGCGACGTTGAGGTTGAACAGGGGCGCGGCGTCGGAATGCTTCGCGCCGATGAAATCAGGCTGGAGCTGAGCGCCCAGCCCCACCCGCACGCGAGTGTCGTCCGCCTGCTGTGCAGACGCGGCGCCCCAAGCGGGCAGGATCGCAGCAACACCGAGGAGCAAATGTTTCATGCCCGCCCCAACTGCCGTGCGGCGCATTTGTTGCACAGCCGTACCGGCTGCATGTGCTCAGCGCCGGGCGATCAGCTTTTCGACGATCAGGTCGGCGGCCTCGTCGGCGCTTAGCTCGGTCGTGTCGATGTGGATTTCGGCGTGCTCGGGCGGCTCGTACGGGCTGTCGATGCCGGTGAAATTCTTGAGCTCGCCCGCGCGCGCCTTCGCGTAGAGGCCCTTCACGTCGCGCTTCTCCGCGTCGACAAGCGGAGTGTCGACGAAGATCTCGAAGAACTCGCCCTCCGGGATCATCCGCCGGACCATGTGCCGCTCGGCGCGGAATGGCGAAATGAAGGCGGTAAGAACGATCAAACCGGCGTCCGCCATCAGCCGCGCGACTTCGCCGACGCGGCGGATATTCTCGATCCGGTCCGCCTCGGTGAAGCCCAGATCGCGGTTGAGGCCATGGCGGACGTTGTCGCCGTCGAGCAGGAACGTGTGTCGTCCTCGCGCCGCCAGCTTCTTCTCGACCAGGTTTGCGATCGTCGACTTGCCGGCGCCGGAAAGTCCCGTGAACCACAGCACGGCAGGCCTCTGCCCCTTCAGCGCCGCGTGAGTCTCTCGGCCCACGTCAAGATGCTGCCGGTGGATGTTCAGTGCACGGCGAAGCGCGAAGTGCAGCATTCCGCACGCGACCGTCGCATTGGTCAGCTTGTCGATCAGGATGAAGCCGCCCAGCACCTTGTTCGGGCTGGTCCCGTCCGCCGCATAGGGTTCGAAGACGATCTCGCGGTCGGTCGACAGCTCGGCGACACCGATCCCGTTCAGCCCGAGCGTCTTCGCCGCGAGATGCTCGAGCGTGTTGACGTTGATCTCGTACTTCGGCTCCTGGATCGTCGCCGTGACCATCTGCGTGCCGAGCTTGAGCCAATAGCCGCGGCCGGGCAGCAGCTCGTCATCGGCCATCCACACGATGGTCGCTTCGAACTGGTCGGCAGCTTCGGGCGGATCGCCCGCGGCAGCGATGACGTCGCCGCGTGAGCAGTCGATTTCGTCCGCGAACGTAATCGTCACGGACTGGCCCGCGACAGCTTCATCCAGGTCTTCGCCAAGTGTCGCAATGCGGTCGATGCGCGTCGTTCGTCCTGAAGGGAGGATCCGGATCTCCGCGCCCGGTCCGCAGCGACCGGAGGCGATCTGGCCGGAAAAGCCGCGGAAGTTCTGGTTGGGCCGATTGACCCACTGCACCGGCATCCTGAATGGCTTCTCGGCGTCCGCCTCGACATCGAGCTGCACGCTGTCGAGATGTTCGAGCAGTGTCGGTCCTGTGTACCAGGCGGTCGTGTCGCTCCGGCTCATGATATTGTCGCCATTGAGCCCGGAGACTGGGATCGCGACCCATTCGCCGATTCCGATCTGGCTGGCAAAGGCGCGATAATCGGCACAAATCGCGTCGAACGCGCCCTGGTCATAATCGACCAGATCCATCTTGTTCACGGCCAGCACGAAGCGGCGAATGCCGACCAGCTGCGCGAGATAGGAATGCCGCCGAGTCTGCGTCAGCACGCCCTTGCGGGCATCAACCAGCAGCACCGCGAGGTCCGCCGTCGAAGCGCCGGTGACCATGTTGCGCGTGTACTGCTCGTGGCCCGGCGTGTCGGCGACGATGAACTTGCGCTTCGCGCTCGTAAAAAAGCGATAGGCAACGTCGATCGTGATGCCCTGCTCGCGCTCGGCGGAGAGACCGTCGACGAGAAGTGCGAAATCGATCTTTTGGCCTTGCGTGCCGTGGCGCTTGCTGTCGCTTTCGAGCGCGTCGAGCTGGTCATCGAAAATCTGCTTCGATTCATACAGCAACCGCCCGATCAGCGTCGATTTGCCGTCGTCGAC
>DATCJM010000319.1:0-7078 GCA_036562805.1 Sphingomicrobium sp. | reverse complement strand
TGGCTCTCGAGCAATTCGATCAACCCTCGGAAATCGGTGGGCATCCTTGCCGTCGGCGCCATCGAAGAGCGTGATGCCGGCGCCGCGGCCGGCGCGCTTGCCGAGCCCTCCCCGCCAAGGCGCGCGATCAGCGATGCGGGGTCGGGCATGTCCGCGGCATGGATGAGGCGCAGCAGCGCCATTTCGGCGGCCTCGCGGGGGTCCGGCGCAGCGTCGACGTCCTGCAGTCCCTTGAGCAGCATCTGCCACAGCCGGTGGATGGTGCCCCAGGTCAGCGCAGCGGCGAGTTGCTCGGCGCCTTCGCGTTCCTCGGCTGACTGCATCGTCCCGGGACTGGCGCCAGCCTTCGCCCGGGTGGCGTGGTGGAGGCTTTCCATCAGGCCGCGCAGAAGCTGGGTGGGGTCGATGCCGAGACCATGGGCCTCGTCGAGATCGGCAAGAGCGCCCGCGGCATCGCCTGACAGGACCAGCTCGAGCAACCGCCTGATACGCCCACGATCGGCGAGACCGAGCATGTCGCGGACCTGATCCGCGGTCACCGCGCCGGCGCCATGCGCGATCGCCTGGTCGAGGATGGAGAGCCCGTCTCGCGCGGAGCCTTCCGCCGCGGATGCGATCATGCCGAGCGCATTGCCTTCGACCTCGACTCCTTCGGCCTTGGCCACCTCACCGAAGTGGGCGGCAAGCTTCTCGGCCGGGATACGCCTCAGGTCGAAACGCTGGCAGCGCGAGAGGACCGTGACCGGAACCTTGTTCACTTCGGTCGTCGCGAACAGGAACTTCACATGCTCAGGCGGCTCCTCAAGAGTCTTCAGCAACGCATTGAACGCGTTCTTGGAAAGCATGTGCACTTCGTCGATAATGTAAATCTTGTAGCGCGCGCTGACCGACGCGTAGCGCACCGCATCAATGATCTCCCTGATGTCCTCGACGCCCGTATGCGAGGCTGCGTCCATTTCGATCACGTCGATGTGGCGACCTTCGGCAATCGCGCGGCACGGCTCGCACACATTGCACGGGGTGATCGTCGGTCCGCCCTGCCCGTCCGGACCGATGCAATTGAGCGCCTTGGCGATCAGCCGCGCCGTCGATGTCTTGCCGACCCCGCGAACGCCCGTCAGCAGGAAGGCATGGGCGATTCGCCCGCGCTCGATCGCGTTGGCGAGCGTCTTGACCATCGCGTCCTGCCCGATCAGCTCACCGAAGGTCTGCGGCCGGTACTTGCGCGCGAGCACGCGATAGGCGGCACCGGACGCGGGCGCGGCAACTTCAGGCAGGTCGAGCCCCAGACCGGGTGATTCGGCTTCTTCCATCAACGACAGTCTAGGGTTTGCCAGCAGGGATGGCGAGGAGGTGGAAGCCGACGACCCGGCACGAAATCGTTGTGGCTGCTTCCTTCCGGACCTGACCAGGTTAGCGACAGTGCCGTCCGCCGACTTCCGAGCCGGCATATGGTGGAACGCTCCGACCTGCGCAAGTTCATCTGCTCTTCACTTGCGGTTCACGCGATAAGGTCGACGTCGACTAAGCCATGCCGTTGACCATCCTTTTTCTCGGTGCGCTCGCCTCTTCCGCGCCTCCGATTACCGTGACCGGGCATCAATGGGCGCCGTTCATCAGCCCGATGGGCGAGCCGTTCCGCGCCCACAGTCCGACCGACGATACGCTGGCGCGGTGGTTCTACCAGGCCGATATCAATCGTGACGGCGTGCTAAGCGTCGACGAGATGGTTGCCGATGCCGACCGCTTCTTCGCCAAGCTCGACACCAACCATGACGGGCAGATCGATCCCGACGAGATCGCCCAATACGAATATGAGGTCGCGCCCGAGATCCAGGTCATGTCGAAGACGCGGAACGCCCCCGGGCAGGCTGCTCCAGTCGTGAAGCAGGACGACGATCTCGACGCCGAGGCTGACGATCAGCGGATGCGCGACCGCCGGCGCAATCGCGGCGAGGATTATGCGGGTCTTGGTATCGGGGGCGGCCTACAGGGCGCGGCACGTTATTCGCTCCTCAACATGCCGGAGCCGGTCGCCGCGGCGGACACCGACTTCAACCGGCTGATCACGCTTCAGGAGTTTCGGCAGGCGGCCGTCGCGCGGTTCCAGCTGCTCGACAAGACTCATCAGGGACGTATCGGCCTCGCGCAACTTGAAGCGATGCCGCACGTACCGGGCACGGACCGGCACCGTCGCAAGATCGACGAAAATGCGCCCGACACGCGCATCGGCGACCCGCTGCCGAGCGGCCCCTAGCGGCCCATCCAGTTTTTCGCTCCCGGCGGAATGCGCACGGTGAGGCTGCGCATATCCTCGGTCAGGATGATCTGGCACGCCAGGCGCGAGGTTCGCGTCGCATAGGCGGCGAGATCGAGCAGATCCTCTTCCTCCTCGCTCGCCTCGGGCAGCGCCTCGAAGTCGTCGGCATCCACGATCACATGACAGGTCGAGCAGGCCATCACGCCCTCGCAGGCACCTTCCAGCGGCTCGCGCGCCGCCCAGGCAACGTCGAGCAGCCGCTGTCCCGGTTCAGCCTCCACTTCCTTGTCGAGCGTGCCGTCAGCCTTGAGAAAACGCACCAGCGTCACGCGTCGAGCTTCTCCTGGGCATGCGCATGGGCGGCAATCCGGTGGCAGGCGTCGACCAGCTCTTTTTGCTTCGTGTACCGGCCGAACCCGAGCCGGATGGACGAGCGGGCCTGGCGATAGTCGAGGCCGAGCGCACGAAGCACGTGGCTCGGCCGGCCCGAACCGCTCGCGCAGGCGGAGCCGAGCGAGAAAGCTATGTCGCGGAGGTCGGCAATTAGCCGTGCTCCATCAAGGCCTTCGCGGCGGATATTCAGATTTCCCGGATAGCGATGATCAGAGCTGCCGTTGATGACCCAGCCGGATCCGAGCGCATGGACCGCCGCCTTCCACAGCTTCTGGACATGGTCGTAGTCGCGGGTCCGCCGCTCGTCCGCGAGCTTTGCGGCGGCGCCAAAGCCCACGCACAGGGCTGGCGACAAAGTGCCCGACCGCAGGCCCCGCTCCTGGCCTCCGCCATGAATGAATGGGGCGGGCTCGGCGCCTTTGCGCATCCACAGCGCACCAATCCCCTTCGGGCCGTAGATCTTGTGCGCAGAGACAGCGACGAGGTCCGGACCGCTGCAGATGTCCACCCGTCCGAACGCCTGGACGGCATCGCAGAGCATCAGCGCGCCGACCTCATGCGCCATCTTCGCGATCTCGGAGATGGGCTGAGTGACGCCGATCTCATTATTCACCTGCATCACCGCGACGAGAAGGGTGCGCTCGTCGAGCTCGCGGGCGAGCAGCTCGAGGTCGAGACGGCCATCGCGCTGCACCGGCAGGACGGTCAGGTCGACTCCGCGCCCGGCCAGCCACTCGCAGGTGTCGAGCACGGCCGCATGTTCCGTCGCGACCGTGATAATCCTGTTGCGGCCTTTCGAAGCCTTCTCGACAGCGCCTTCGAGCGCCCAGTTGAGCGCTTCGGTCGCGCTTCCGGTAAAGGCCAGCGTGCCGCCTTTTAGCCCAATCGCGTTCTCGACCTTCTTTCGCGCCACTTCGATCGCAGCGGCGGCCTCGCTTCCCCAACGCGACGGAGAGTGTGGATTTGCGAACTTCTCCTCGATCCACGGAAACATCGCCTTGGCCGCATCGGGCGCGACCGGCGTTGTCGCCTGGTAATCGAGATAGATCACGCGGCTTGCGCCTTCGAGCGGTGCGCGATCTTTCGCCATTCGTCGAGGAATCGGTCCACATCGGCCTCGGTCGTGGACGGCCCGAAACTGACGCGCAGGAAGCTGCCAGCGACCTCCGGCGGCACGTTCATCGCGCTCATCACCTCGCTCGCCTTCATCTTGCCGGACGAACATGCGCTTCCAGCAGAAACGGCGATCCCCGCAAGATCGAATTGCACGAGCAAGGATGCGTTTGAGGCGCCGGGAAGCGCGACGGCGCCAATCGTCGCGATGCGCGGGGAGTCTTGGGCGATGACGATTCCGCCCGACCGCATGGCGCCGTCTTCGAGCCGTCTGCGAAGCTCGGCCAACCTCTCGAGATCGTACGGCTTCGCAGCGAGCGCCGCCGCGAATGCGAGCGCGGCCGGCATGTCTTGAGTACCGCGGCGGTAACCCTTCTCCTGCCCGCCTGTCGGCTTGAGCGTGGCGAGGTCGCGGACCAGCAGCACACCGATCCCCGGCGGCCCGCCAAGCTTGTGCGCGCATGCCGCGATAAAATCGGCGTCCGGCAGCGGCAGCTTGCCCGCGCTTTGGGCGCAATCCGCGAGAAGAAGAGAACCCGCCGTGCGAATCTTCGGAGCGAGCCGATCGAGCGGCTGGATCACACCGGTTTCGTTGTTGACGTGCTGGATGGCGATGAGCGCCGGCCCGCGAGCCAAAAGCTCGTCGAGCGCGCTCTCATCGATGAGGCCGTCGCGACCCACTGGAATCACGTGCGATTGAGCGCCCATCGCGAACGGGACGATGGCATGCTCCGTCGCGCCGTAGGCACGGCCCGGAACATTGGCGCGTGCGGCAGCGATCTCGATCGCCTCGCTCGCGCCGCTGGTGAAGATGACGTCATGACGCCAGCCGAGTGCATCCGCGATCGCGTGTCGCGCTTCCTCGAGAAGCCCGCTCGCCGCCCTCCCCTCGCCGTGAGGCGAGCTCGGATTGGCCCAATGCTCGACACCGCGCGCCAACGCTTCGCGCGCTTCGGGCAGAATGGGCGTGGTCGCCGCGTGATCGAGATAGATCCGGTCGGGCATGTGCAAAAGCTGTGGATTCCTGCCGATTGCCACTTGAACGGCCGCCCCTATATAGAACCCGACGCCGCGGCGCACCCGTAGGCAGCCATTTTCATTCGCGAGCATTCACCGCCGATGCCTGAAGTCATTTTTCCCGGCCCCGAGGGACGTCTCGAAGGCCGATTCCATCCCGGCACCCGCCCTCGCGCGCCCGTCGCCCTGATTCTGCATTCGCACCCGCAGGCGGGCGGCACGATGAACAACAAGATCGTCCAGCTACTCTACCAAACCTTCGTTCGGCGCGGCTTCGCGACGTTGCGGTTCAATTTCCGCGGCGTCGGCAAGAGCCAGGGCGTGTTCGACAATGGCATTGGTGAGCTTTCCGATGCCGCGAGCGCGCTCGACTGGGTCCAGTCGATTCATCCCGAAGCCGAGACTACATGGGTGGCCGGCGTGAGCTTCGGGGCGTGGATCGGCATGCAATTGCTGATGCGCCGGCCGGAAATCCGCGGCTTCATCTCGATCGCGCCGCCGGCGAACATGTATGATTTCAGCTTCCTCGCGCCCTGCCCTTCGTCCGGAATCATCATCCAGGGCGAGGCTGACGAGGTCGTCACTCCGAGCGCCGTCCAGAAGCTCGTCGATAAGCTCCGCACCCAGCGCCACATCACGATCAATCACGACCTCATTCCGGGCGCGAACCATTTCTTCGCGAACGAGCTCGACCAGCTGATGAAGTCGGTCGACGACTATCTCGACATGCGTCTCGCTACCGATCCGGTGAAACCGGCTATACCGTCCAGATCATCACGTTCATGATCATGACCAGCGCGGCAACGATCATCAGCACGCCGCGCGAGCGCGTCTGACGGTTTAGCGCCAGTTTCGCGCCGCCGATCAGGAGCAGGAATCCGCTCACCATCGCCACAGCCATGGCAACCGACGAAAAATTCGTCATTTTCACTCCGGACTTCACAAAGGTTTAACCAAGAACAGTCCAAATTGCCGAATATGGCAAATAGCGACCAGCAGGCGCGCCTCGACGAGGCGTTCGAGCGGATCGAGGAAACGATCCTGCCGTGCATTGCCATGATGCTCGACACGCTGATCGATGCTTCGGAAAATGTTGCCGAAGGTGAGCGCCGCTTCCTCGTCGGCGAGCTCAAGACGCTCGCGGCCGAGCTCGAGGAGCTGACCCAGGCGGTCGAACGGTCGAGCCCAGCGCACGTCGAACCGGGCGAGTACAAGACCCGCAACGTCGCTTAAGCGGCTTTTCCGATGATCCGCGCGTGAAGCGCCGGGTCGATATTTCCTCCTGACACCACCACGACCGTATCCTCGAGCGGCTCAAGCTTTCCAGCGACGAGCGCTGCAAGCGCGACGGCCGCGCCAGGCTCGACGACCAGCTCGTGCTTCTGCCAGGCGAAACGGATCGCCTCTTCGACTTCGGCGTCGGTCACCGAGAGGCCCCGCGCCTTGCGGTCGTGCAGGATGCCGAAGGTGATCGGCGACACGCGCGGAGTCATGATCGCATCGCAGAAGGTGTCCGGCGCATCGGCTTCGACCGGCACGATGTGGCCGCCTCCGAGCGAACGCGCCATGTCATCCCACCCTTCGGGCTCGACCACGACCATCGCAGCCTCGGGCACCGCCAACGCGATCCCTGAGGCGAGCCCGCCGCCTCCGCAAGGTACGGCAATCCGCGCCGGCGGCCGCCCGAGTTGCTCTACAATCTCCAGGCCTGCCGTGCCTTGCCCGACGACGATCGCCGGATCGTCGAAGCTCGGCACCACCGTCGCCCCCGTATCCGCGGAAATCCCCGCCGCTATATCCTCGCGGCTCTCCGTCCGCCGGTCGTAGAAGATGATCTCCGCGCCTTCGCCGCGCGTGCCGTCGACCTTCACCTGAGGCGCATCGGAAGGCATGACAATGATCGCGCGCACGCCCAATCGACGCGCTGCGATTGCGACACCGCGTGCGTGGTTGCCGGACGAGAAGGCCACGACACCTCGCTTCCGCTCGTCGGGTGACAGCTGCAGCAGGCGGTTTGTCGCGCCCCTCAGCTTGAATGCCCCCCCGGTCTGAAGGCACTCGCATTTGAGCCACGCGCGCACGCCCGCGTTTGCGCTTTCGATCAGCGGCGTGCGCTCGACGAGACCCTCGATACGCCGCGCCGCCTCGACCACGTCCTCACGCGTCGGCAGTGCGGTGGTTGATAAGCGGTTGATATTTCACCCTTTCGATTAGCCGTTGCAGATCAGCGACATACGGCAGGCAAATCCCCAGTGCAGAACCAAAAAATCTTTACACCCCGGACACCCATACATA
>DATCJM010000275.1:0-3495 GCA_036562805.1 Sphingomicrobium sp. | reverse complement strand
ACGTCGCAGTCGCTCTCACCAAGCTCGATCTCGTCGTCGGAGCGGTCGCTCTCCGGCGGCGGCATGAACAGCAGGGCAAATGGTTCGTCGACATGCGCGGCGACCGGTTCGGCGGTGACGACGCAGCTTTGCTCGAGCGTCGCGGCGAGACGGCCTTCGGCGCGGACGACCGCGCCGGTGCGCGACAGCGTCACATGTGCTTCGAGGCGGTCGAGCGCCGCGAGGTGTAGCCGCTCGGCGATACCCCGACGCTCCGCCTCGTCGGCGATGAGGTCGAGCCGCTGCCCGTCGCGAATCTCGTCGAGGCGGAGATGATGCGCGAACCGGTCCGTCACCTGATCTGCCCCTGTTCGAGCGCGATCGATGTGCAATGCTCGAACCGTTCCCAAAGCCGCTGCAGCGACGCCGAGGCATGCTCAAGCGCGTCTGCCGGCGCATTCTCCTTGTAGAGGCTGTCGCGCGTGGTCTCCGCCCAATCAGCTTCGCCAGCTATGACGGAGCGCCAGCGGTCTGTCCGGCGGGAAAGCGATCCGACGAGCTTGCGAACGGTCTTCCCCAGCGTCGGGTCGCCGAGCCCGAGCTCGCGATGCTCGGCTTCCATCACCTCGATGAAATGCTCGGTGAGCCCGACCGAGACGAGGTCGCCCTTGTCGCCATCAGCTTCGAGGCGGACGAGGATGAGCGCGATGATGGTCGACAGGACGGCGAACCGCCCATCGATCGTGTCGGGCACCTGCCCCTCGACATACCAGTGCGGCTCGCGTGCGATTCCGGTCACCGCATCGAACAAGGCCGCGCCGCGCGGCGCGGTGGCCGTTAATCTCCGGAACAGGAAGTCGAGCATAGCGTCCCTTGCGCTTTGGCGCGGCGCGCATATTGAGGTCCGCGCGCCGTCATGCAAGCGGCGCAAGCGGGCGCGACAGCGTCGAGGAAGGGAATCACCAACGCATGAAGCTCGGCTTGATCAGGGTCTCGACGATCGCCCTCGCAGCAGTGCTCGCTTCCGGCTGCGCGAGCAACCGCGCGCATAAGGGCGCCGTCATCGATCCGCAGCTCGCAGCCGCCATCCAGCCGGGCGTCGATAACAAAGACTCGGTCACGAAGCTGCTCGGCACGCCGACGCTGACTGGAGAGTTCACGCCTAACGACTGGTATTATGTGTCGCGTGACACCAACCAGCTGGCGTTCCGCAATCCGCGACTGACGCGGCAACTGGTAATGCTCGTTCGCTTCGATCCGAAGGGCAATGTCGCCTCGATCCAGCGCACCGGCAAGGAGTTGGTCCTTGGCGTGAGCCCGACGCACCGCTTCACCCCAACGCTGGGTCGCAAGAAGAGCTTCTTCGACGAGCTGTTTGGAAACATCGGTTCGGTGAGCGGCGCCGGGACGCCCGGCGGCGGGGGCAACGGCCCTTACTAAGCGGCCTTCTTCCGCCCATTCGCAGTTTCGCTTAAGCGCAGTCGCATGACCGCGACGCCCGCCGGCATGACCTATGCCGACTATCTCAAGCTTGGCCAGCTCCTCTCCGCTCAGCAGCCGCTGTCGGAGCTCCACGACGAAATGCTCTTCATCGTCATCCACCAGACGAAAGAGCTGTGGATGAAGGAGATGCTGCACGAGCTTCGCCTGGCGATCGGGCTTGTCGGCGAAGGCCGCTTCGCCGAGGCATACAAGGCGATGGCGCGGGTCAGCCGGATCCAGGCGGTGATGACCCTGTCTTGGGACGTGCTGTCGACGCTGACGCCGGTCGATTACATGAAATTCCGCGACGTGCTCGGCACCAGCTCGGGCTTCCAGTCGGCGCAGTTCCGCGAGATCGAATATCGGCTGGGGCTCAAGGATCCCGCTTATCTCGAGCATTACGAAGAGGGTTCGCGTGAGCGGTCTGCGCTTCGCGACGCGCTCGACCAGCCCAGCCTCCGCGATGCGTCGGTCGACGCGCTCGAGCGGGCGGGCTTTGACGTCGGTGATCGATCGGTCGAGGCGCTCGCTGCAGCGTGGCTACAGGTCTACAAGGACGCCGACCGCTGGTTCGAGCTTTACGAGCTTGCCGAGAAGCTGGTCGACATCGACGACGCGCTGGCGAGCTGGCGGCACAAGCATGTGCTGACCGTCGAACGGATCATTGGCAACAAGCGCGGGACGGGCGGTTCGGCCGGCGCCTCGTACCTCCGCGCGACGCTCGACAAGCGCGTTTTTCCGGAGCTGTGGGCGCTGAGGACGTCCTTGTAATGGATTTTGGGCTTTGAGCTTCAAGGGGCTGTTCAGCCGTAGCCTCGACGCCGACCCTTCACGCCTGCATTTCGCGGCGCACAGCCATCACCTGTGGCCCGACGCAAGCTTCGACGGACAGGTCGATGCATGGAAGGACGGCGCCACCCTCGCCGATCGCAAATGGGACAAGGTGATGGGCGAGGTGTGGCCCGAAGCGCAGGGCCACATCGCGCGCGAGCTCGGAATCCTCGATCCCGAAAGCATCGTCTTCTCGTCGAACACGCACGACTTCCTCATCCGGCTGGTCACCGCCGCCCCGCGCAAGTCGGGCCGGCTCCGCGTGCTGACCAGCGACGGCGAATTCCACAGTGCAAGGCGCCAGCTTGCACGGTGGGCGGAGGAGGGCTGGCTGACTGTAGAGCGCGTGCCCGCCGAGCCGTTCGGCAACTTCTCCGATCGCTTCCTCGCCCGCGCGCAAAGCGGCGAGCATGACCTCATTTTCGTCAGCCAGCTGCTGTTCGGGAGCGGGCGGATCTTCGAGCCGGTCGAGGACCTTGCCGCCCTCGCCGTCCCCGAAGGCCCGTGGGTCGTCATCGATGGCTATCACGCTTTCATGGCCATTCCCGAGCCGTTCGGCGACGCTTCCGCCGCTTCGGCTTTTTACCTCGCCGGCGGGTACAAATATGCGATGGCGGGCGAAGGCTGCGCATTCATGCATGCGCCGGCGGGTTTCGGCGCGCGGCCGCCAGTGACCGGCTGGTTCGCCGAGTTCGAGGATTTGACCCTGCCGCCCGGCAGCGTCGGCTATGCCGCCGACGGCAGGCGGTTCCTTGGCGCGACCTTCGACCCATCGGGACTCTATCGTTTCAACGCGGTGCAGCGAATGCTCGAAACGAACGGGCTGACGACCGAGCGGATCTCGGCGCACGTCCAGGCCCTGCAGGAGCAACTCCTCGCATCGCTTGGACACACAGCGCTCGCGCGGGCCGAACTGCTCAACCCGCTCGACGGCGAGCGTCATGCCCGCTTCCTCGCCTTCCGCAGCAGCGACGCGCAACGCTGGTACGAGGAGCTCAACCAACGCAACTGCATCACCGACGTGCGCGGCGACGTGCTCCGGATCGGTTTTGGAATCTACCAGGATCCCGACGACGTCGATCGCCTGCTGACGCAATTGGCGGCTTTTTCATGAACCCGCCACGCCGACCGGCGGGTAGTGCCCTGGTGCTTGCGCTCCTGCTCCTCGCCTACATCTTCAACTTTCTCGACCGGCAGATCCTC
>DATCJM010000265.1:0-3831 GCA_036562805.1 Sphingomicrobium sp. | reverse complement strand
TTGTCATCGTTGGCGAAGTTTCGGCAATGGGCGGCGAAATCGGCTGGCAGTTCCGCCGCGCCAGCTAATCGGAAGGACCTCTGAATGACCGACTTCGTACCCGTTCGCCGGGCGTTGATCTCGCTTTCCGACAAAAGCGGCATCGCCGCG
Source organism: Sphingomicrobium sp. (assembly GCA_036562805.1). Lineage (GTDB taxonomy): Bacteria > Pseudomonadota > Alphaproteobacteria > Sphingomonadales > Sphingomonadaceae > Sphingomicrobium. The sequence continues at coordinate 3,681 of DATCJM010000265.1, read as the reverse complement.
CTTGCCGCCGGACTGGCGAAGCACGGAGTGGAGATCGTCTCGACCGGCGGGACCGCCGCCAAGCTGCGCGAAAGCGGCGCGGCAGTGCGCGACATGTCGGATCTCACCGGCTTCCCGGAGATGATGGACGGCCGGGTGAAGACGCTCCACCCGAAGGTCCACGGGGGTCTTCTCGGCGTCCGCGACAATCCGGAACACATGGCTGCGATGCAGGACCACCAGATTGCGCCGATCGATCTCGTCGTCGTCAACCTCTATCCGTTCCTAAACACGGTCATGAGCGGCGCCGACCGCGACACGATCATCGAGAATATCGACATTGGCGGCCCGTCGATGGTTCGGTCGGCCGCCAAGAATCACGCGCACGTGGCGATCGTCACCGACCCCGCCGACTACGCGACTTTGCTCGAGCAGCTGGACGCGAACGGCGGGACGACGCTGGAATTCCGCAAGAAGCTCGCTGCGAAAGCCTACGCGCTGACGGCCGCTTACGATTCGACCATCTCGCAATGGTTTGCCTTTGCCGACCAGGGCGAACGGTGGCCGGAGAGCTGGACCATTGCGTCGAAGCTCAAGATGCCGCTGCGATACGGCGAGAATCCTCACCAGCAGGCGGCGCTTTATGTTCCGGTAGGCCCGCACGTCCGCGGAATCGCTCAGGCGGACCAGGTGCAGGGCAAGGAGCTCAGCTACAACAATCTCAATGACGCCAATGCCGCGCTCGAGCTCGTGTCCGAATTCCGCGACGGCGAGCCGACGATCGTCATCGTCAAGCATGCCAATCCGTGCGGGGTCGCAACCCGGGGCACCCTCGTCGATGCGTGGGCCGAGGCGCTCGCCTGCGACAGCGTTTCCGCATTCGGCGGGATCGTGGCGACCAACCGCGCGCTGGACGCCGAGACGGCTGAGGCGATCACGCAGATCTTCACCGAAGTGGTTGTTGCGCCGGACGCCGACGACGATGCGAAGGCGATCTTCGCGAAGAAGAAGAATCTGCGCCTGCTCCTTACCGGCGACCTCCCCGACCCGGGGCGCCCGGGACAGAGCATGGCGGTGATCACCGGCGGCCTGCTGATGCAGGATCGCGACAACGGCATGGTTACCCGCGACGGGCTCAACTGCGTGACCAAGCGGCAGCCCACCGAGCAGGAAGTCCGCGACTGCCTCTTCGCCTGGACCGTGGCCAAGCACGTCAAGTCGAACGCGATCGTTTATGCGAAGGATGGAGTCACCGCGGGCATCGGCGCGGGCCAGATGAACCGCCGTGACAGCGCGCGCATCGCGGCCATTCGGGCAAAGGAGGCGGCTGAAGCAAACGGGTGGCCGGAACCGCGAACCGTCGGTTCAGCAGTGGCGTCGGATGCCTTCTTCCCGTTCGCCGACGGCTTGCTCGCGGCTGCCGAAGCAGGAGCGACCGCCGTGATCCAGCCTGGCGGCTCGATCCGCGACGAAGATGTGATTGCTGCTGCAGACGAAGCGGGCCTCGCGATGCTCTTCACGGGCATGCGCCACTTCCGCCACTAGACGACGTCGTCGGCGATCGCGTCGCGGGCGCGCTCCTTGTCCTCGGCGTTGCGCAGATCGCTGACCTCGCTCTTGCGCATCCGGAAGAGCTCGCGGTCCTCCGGTCCGAAGCCCTTCGTCCACAGCACCGCGCCAAAGGCGACGAGGATCGCGGGCACGCCGGCCAGTTGCCAGGCCGGCGGAAGCAGCAAGCGCGCTGCCGCGCCGACCGCCACGCCTGCGCCGGTCGCCCATGCGAGGTCCCATCGCCATCCCGCCACCCGGGCCTTTAGCTCTTTGGCGAGGAGCTGTGCCTTGGATACCCAGGCGAAGGCCAAAGCGACGCACAGGCCAATGGCGGGACCGGTCGCCTGGAACGCAAGCGGCAGCCCTTCGCTCCTCATCACCAGGATCAACGCCGCCGCGAGGCCCGCCTCGAGCGCGAGCATGATGATGCTGAGCACCATGTTGCGCTTGCGCGCGACATAGATCAGCGCCGCTTCGCTGACGAAGGCCGATGCGGCAATCACTTCGGCCGCAAGCAGGAAGGCGAGCGTTGCAGTCCCGCCGGTGAAGCCGGAGCCGACAAGCCCCATCACCGCGCGCCCCGGAATGCCGAGCGCCAGCGCAATGCCGAGCTGCGCTGCAATGATCCAGTAGGTGACCTGACGCACCTGCGAAGCGACCGCGCCGCGATCGTTGGCCGCGATACGGCGGACGATTGCCGGGCCCAGCACCGGCTCGAAGCTGGTCTTGAGCTTGGCCGGCAGGGTCGCGACCTGCTGCGCCGCATAATAGATGCCGACATAGGCGGCAGGCAGGAACGCGCCGAGCACGGCGAGATCGATGCGACGCGACGCCCATTCGACGGCGTCGGCGGCCGCGACCGGGACGTTCCGCCACGCTGTCTTCCATGAGGTCGGAAGATCGGGCCTCCAGCCTCGCGGAAGGCCGTAACATTTGAGCAGCGGGATGAGCGCCGCTACCAGCGCGGCGACCATCGAGAAGACGTAGGCGATGATCAGCCCGTCCTCGAGCGAGATGTAGGACCAGGCGAAGGCGACGATGGTGATCGTCCACGGCTGGATCACCGAGCGCGCTCTCACCGTCGACGCGACGTCATTGTGATAGGCGAGCGCGGCGAGGGCGATGTCCGTCCAGCTGATCGCAAGCACGGTGATCGCGAGCAGCCGGTCGAGCCCGTGCACCTCCGTCGTCGGGTACATGGCCTTGGGGAAGGCAACCAGGATCGCCGTGCCGACCGCCGAGGCGATCGCCGCCACCAGCATTGCGTCCGCAACGATGGAGGCCTGGGGCTTCTTCCCTCCTGTGGCGAGCAATTGCGCGAGCCCGCGCCTGAGGCCGAGCGCCGCGATCTGCGCTGCGAACTCGACCGTGAGCACCGCATAAGCGAAGCGGCCGAGCGCGGCAGGGCCGTAGATCCGCCCACCGATGAACAGGAAGGGCGCCATGCCCCCGAGGCGAAGGACGAAGCCGAACACGTTGAGCCGGCCGCCGCGCGCGAGCGTCGCCATTTCCGCGTCCGGTGAACCGCCGGACCGCCTGGCGGTCTTCTCAGGCTCGCTCAGTGAGCTTCGCCCCAATGCGCCCCCCATCCGACCTCGACGTCCAATGGCACGTCGAGCTTGATTGCCGGCTGAGCCGCCTCGGCCATCACGCGTTTGATGACCGCGGCCGCTTCCTCTTCGCGCCCGTCGGGCACTTCGAACACCAGTTCGTCATGCACCTGCAGCAGCATTTTGACGCCGTCCAGTCCCGCGCCCGCAAGCGCGTCGTCCATCCGCGCCATCGCGCGCTTGATGAGGTCCGCGCTGGTTCCCTGGATCGGCGCGTTGATCGCCGCGCGTTCCGCACCGCCGCGGATCGACGGGTTGGGCGAGCGGATGTTCGGCTCGAAATGCGTCTTGCGCCCGAACAGGGTGCGCGTGAACCCGTGCTCGCGAACGAAGCCGAGCGTCGAATGGATGTAGTCGCGGATGCCGGGGAAGCGCTCGAAATAGCGGTCGATGATGAGCTTGCCTTCTTCCTTGGCGACGCCGAGGCGCCCGGCCAGCCCCCATGACGAAATGCCGTAGAGGATCGCGAAGTTCACCGTCTTCGCCTTGTTGCGCGTGTCGCGGTCGACCGTGCCGAACAGCTCCTCCGCCGTGATCGAAT
>DATCJM010000255.1:0-2181 GCA_036562805.1 Sphingomicrobium sp. | reverse complement strand
CTCGAAATGCTCGAGGACGCGCCCGACCTCGACACGATCGTGGTCCCGATCGGCGGCGGCGGGCTGATGTCCGGCGTGTCGATCGCCGCGCGCGCGATCAAGCCGGACATTGAGCTCATCGGCGTCGAAGCGGAGCTCTATCCGTCGATGAAATGCGCGATCGAGGGCTGCCATATGCCGCTCGGCGGCGACACGCTCGCCGAAGGTATTGCGGTCAAGCAGCCGGGCCAGCTCACGTCCCAGATCCTCAAGCACTTCGCGAGCGACGTCATGCTTGTGCCCGAGCGCGAGCTGGAGCGCGCGGTCGCGATGCTCGTGGGCATTGAGAAAACGGTCGTCGAAGGCGCTGGCGCCGCCGGCCTTGCGGCCATGCTGACCGACCGCGAGCGCTTCCGCGGCAAGAAGGTCGCGACCCTGCTTTGCGGCGGCAATATCGACACGCATCTGCTGGCGAATGTCCTCGTGCGCGATCTCGTTCGGCAGGGCCGGATTGCCCGCCTGCGCGTGGCGGCCCAGGACCAGCCCGGCGCGCTCGCGGCGATTACGCGCCAGGTGTACGAAGCGGGCGCGAACGTGATTGAGATCCGCCACAGCCGGATCTTCACCGCGCTGCCGGCGAAGGACACGGTTATCGAGGTCGAATGCGAAGCGAAGGATCCACAGACGATCGACGAAGTCGTGAGGCGACTCGAGGCCGCGGGCTTCAGGGTCGAGCGCGCCCACCTCGACTAAGCTCCGTCGGCTTGCCGACACATCGCTGTCTCTCGGCGGGACACTGGTCGAATTCCCCTGGAATCGACGCGTCCGAACTCTTCCCTTCGGCGTTTACCAGTCGCATAAACGGCTGTGTAACCATTTGAGCGAGGTCGTGGGTGAGCGCACCGTTCCGCTTCCCGAAATTTTTTGTGACGAACCCGAGCCCGTGCCCGTATCTGCCGGGCAAGGTCGAGCGGAAGGTTTTCACGGAGCTTAATGGCCGCCACTCGAGCGAGCTCAACGAAGCGCTCGGACGCATCGGCTTCCGCCGCAGCCAGTCGGTCGCATACCGGCCGAGCTGCATCGATTGCTCCGCCTGCGTTTCGGTCCGTGTCCTTGCCGCCGAGTTCGAGGCCAATGCGACGCAGCGCAAGCTGCTCCGCCGCCACGCCGACCTCGAGGTCAGCGCGTGCAAGCCGTGGACGACGGAAGAGCAGTACCAGCTGCTTCGCCGCTATCTAGCGATCCGCCATCCGGGCGGCGGCATGGCGGAGATGGACGAGAGCGACTTTGCGGACATGGTCGAGCAAACGCCCGTCCGCACCTACGTCATCGAATATCGCGAGCCGTCGAAGAACGGCCGGCCCGGCAAGCTCGTTGGCGCTTGCCTGTCCGACCAGCAGAGCGACGGCCTGTCGATGATCTACAGCTTCTTCGACGTCGGACCGGATTCGCGGAAGGGCCTCGGCACCTACATCATCCTCGACCACGTCGTCCGCGCGGCGCGCGCCGGCCTCCCCTATGTCTACTTGGGCTATTGGGTCGAAGGGTCGACGCGCATGGCCTACAAGACCAGCTTCCGGCCGCTTGAACGGCTCGGCCGTGAAGGCTGGCGCCGGATGGATGAGCCGGAGCCAGAGCCGGCGCGCAAGACGATCACCCTGCCGACGCGGCGTACGCGCAGCCGCCTTCTCATCGATGCCTGATCCGCCTGTTTAATCATCGCAAAACAATAGTATAACTTCTCCCGCTTGATCGGGGGGCGTCGATGAAAAGCAGGCCTGCAAGATTGTTCGCGGCACTATTGCTGAGTGCTGCCCCTGCCGTCCCGCTCGCTGCGCAGGGTGCGCCGAAATCTGCTCAGCTCGAGCTCGCAAAAGAGGCCGACAAGTTGAAGCCGGGGCAGTGGGTGTGGAAGCCGGAGATCGCGCGCAACGGGCCCATTCTCGTCTATGTCGATCTTACGCGCCAGCTTGCGACCGTCTACCGCAACGGCGTGCGCATCGGCGTCTCGACGATCTCGTCCGGACGGCCGGGCTATGAAACGCCGACGGGCGTGTTCACCATCCTCGAGAAGAACAAGGAGCATATCAGCCGCAAATATAATGACGCGCCGATGCCCTATCAGGAGCGGCTGACCTGGGGCGGCGTCGCCCTTCATGCAGGCGGCCTTCCCGGCTACCCCGAGAGCCATGGCTGCGTGCA
>DATCJM010000242.1:0-2377 GCA_036562805.1 Sphingomicrobium sp. | reverse complement strand
CTTCGCATCTCCGCGGGCGCGCGCTCGGGACCGATCCTGTCGCAGCGCCTCGTGCTAGGGCCCGGCCGCTATGTCCTGCGCTTCCGCTCGCAGGGCGGGCCGGGACGGACGGTCACGCTCCGATGGACGTTTGGCTGCGCGGCGTCGGGCGCGAGTCCGGTGGTCGCGGACGTCCCCGCCGGCCGTGTTGGATGGCAGGAATCGGCGCTCCAATTCACTGTGCCAATTCAGGACTGTCCGATCCAGAGGCTCGCGCTGGCGCGCCCCGATGCTATCCATTCGCCTGAAGTCTGGGTCGACGATGTCCGGCTGGAGCCGGCGACGGCCCGCTAAAAATCGTTAATCAACCGTTGGAAAACCAATGGTTTACGCCTAAGCTGTGCCCGCAGATGATGGAGGGGTGCGTGATGAAATATGTCCCTGTGGCATTGGTGTCGGCGCTGCTCGCCGGCTGCGCGGCAAACCCGCCGGTTTCAAGCCTGCCTAGCGGCGCTGCCGCATATTCGGTCATCCCGGCGGCGCCCGAAACCACCGCCCCCGCCATCGGCGACTACAGGATCGGCCCGCTCGATACAGTCGACGTCAACATCTATGGCGAGCCCGATCTGTCGGTAAAGGCACTCCAGGTCGACGCGGCGGGCGACATCGCGCTGCCGCTGGTCGGGACGGTCAAGGCCAACGGCCGCACTCCGGCCGAGCTTTCGCGCGAGCTGGAGACGCTGCTCGGCGCGCGCTACCTGCGCAATCCGCAAGTCACGGTGACGGTCGCCTCGTCGGTCTCGCAGAAGGTGTCGATCGAGGGCGAGGTCACCGAGCCCGGAGTCTATCCGATGACCGGGCCGACGACCCTGCTAGGCGTGCTTGCGCTTGCCAAGGGCGAGACGGACGTCGCGACGCTGAAGCAGGTGGTCGTCTTCCGCATGATCCACGGCCAGCGCATGGGCGCCGTGTTCGACGTCGCGAGCATCCGCCGCGGCGAGCAGGCGGATCCGGTGATCGAGGGCAATGACATGGTGGTCGTCGGCTATTCCGCCGCGAAGCGCTTCTGGAAGAATGTTGTCAGCGCGGCGCCGATGTTCAGCATTTTCCGCCCGGTCACCTTCTGACCGCCCGAGATTAGGAGACGCGACGTGGCCGACATGCGATTCGAAGGGGTCGATCCCCACGGCGGAAGCCTGCCGATGCTTCGCAGCGACGCGATGGTCCTGCGTCCCGAATTCCTCTACGAGCCCGAAACGTCGACCGACCTGATCGACCTTCGCAAGATCTGGTCGGCGGTGTGGCGCCACCGCCTGATGGTGATGGCGATCATCGCGGTCACCCTCGCGATCGGCGTCCTTGCGCTGTTCCTCGTCCATCCGACATATCGCGCGACCTCGAGCGTCGAGATCGAGGACCAGGCGGTCAAGGTGCTCGGCACCGAGGACGTCCAGCAGCAGTCGGCCAACGGCGATACCGACCGCTTGCTCCAGACGCAGATCGACATCCTCAAGAGCAGGTCTCTCGCCGAGCGCGTCGCGGACGGGCTCAACCTCGCCGGCGACAACCGCTTCCTGCAGTCGGAAGGGATCAAGCCCAAGGACTCGATCCGCCGCGAACAGGTCATCCAGGCGCTTCGCGACAATCTCGCGGTTTCGCTTCCGCGCGGCTCGCGCGTGGTCCCGGTCCAGTTCGACAGCGCCAGCCCGGCGCTCGCGGCGACGATCGCCAACAGCTATGCCGACAATCTCATCGCCGGAAACCTGCAGCGCCATTATGACACGTCGAGCTATTCGAAGGATTTCCTCGAGAACCAGCTGACGCTGACCAAGGCCAAGCTCGAGCAGTCGGAGCGCGCGCTCCTCGATTATGCCCGCTCGGCCGGAATCGTGGATCCAAGCGCCGGCGGCGGCGATCCCAACGACCCGAACAATAACGCGCCCCATTCGCTGGTCAGCGCCAATTTGATCGAGCTCAACCAGTCGCTCGCTGCCGCGCGGGCGACGCGGATCCAGGCCCAGGGCCGGTGGGAACAGGCGAAGGGCACCCCGCTGATGAGCCTTCCCGACGTCCTCGCCAATCCGGCGATCCAGCAGATGGCCCAGAAACGGGCCGAGCTCGAATCGCAATATGAGGAGGACCTCCAGCACCGCAAGCCCGACCATCCGGTCGTCCAGCAGGAGCTTGCCGCGATCAACGCGCTCGACCGCCAGACCGATGCCCTTGCGACGTCGATCCGGAATTCAATCCACAACCAGTACCGGACCGCCGAGGCCCAGGAATCCGAGCTTGCAGGCACCGTCGACCAGCTGAAGGGCGCGACCCTTTCCGAACAGTCGCTCGGGATCCGCTACAATATCCTCAAGCGCGAGGTCGAGACCAACCGCGAACTCTACAA
>DATCJM010000227.1:0-4579 GCA_036562805.1 Sphingomicrobium sp. | reverse complement strand
GACCTTCCTCCAGCTCGTCCTGTTGTCGATCATCATGGTCGGCCAGAAGGTCGCGTCCGCGAAATCCGACATGCAGCTCGAGCAGACCTACAAGGACGCCGAGGCGCTGCTCGAGATCAACGACGACATGCACAAGCTGGTCAAGCAGAACGTCCAGCTGACCGAGCAGCTCAACGTCCTGCTGACCCAGAACACCGAGCTCACCGAGCAGATCAACAAGCTCATCTGCAAGGCTGGGAAGTAGCCGTTAGCGCGCGACGGCGCGCACCTGAGTCATGATCGCGAGCGGCCGGCTTTCATTGTCCTCGAGGAAGGCCATCCACTCCTCGGTCCCGTCCTCGTGCCGGTGGATCATGTGCGGCGCATGCGTAAATGTCGCCCCGCGCGCCTGGAGCGCCTGCTGCGCCGCGTGGATGTCCGGCACGCGCAGGTACAGGATCGATTCCTGCGCCCCATCGCCCTCTTCGGTCAGCATTAGGCGAACGCCGCCGAGATCGTAGAAAGCGAGTCCGGGAAACGCATAGAGCTCCGGCAGTCCGAGCACGTCGCGATACCATCCGCGCGACTGCTCCAAGTCCTTCACGGTCCGCGCGACCTGCCCAAGCATCATGTAGCTCTCCGCATCTGAATGCATTGCCGATCTCCTCAGCTGGTCGAGTGCGCTTCCCTTGGCCACGCCGTCCCACCGCCGAAGCTCATCGCGGCTCGTCATGCCGAGCTTCGACAGCGCGTTGCCAACGTGGAATTTCACGGCATCGAGGCTGACGCCCATCCGCTCGGCGATGCGACGGTTGGTCATGCCGTGACGCACCTGCTCCGCGACCTTCCATTCGGCCGGCGTCAGCAAGTCGTCGTGCCTCGGGCGTCCAGGTCCGTTGCTCATGCGGCCGAGTCGTACCCGCCCGCGGGGCGAATTACCCTACCCGGTCAGTGCGGGATCGACCCGAGCAGGTCGCCCAGCCCGATGTGGCGCTTGCGCGGCGGCTGCTGCTGTGGCGGAGCCTGCTGCGGCTGCTGCTGGTCGGCCGCGGCATAGCCGCCGTCATCGTCGCCGCCCATCATTCCGCCCATCCCGCGCATCAGCATCGCCGTCGTCTTGTAGCGCACCCGCGCGGTCCATTTCGGCGCCTTCGGGTTATCCGAGAAAGTGGCCTGCGGCCCATAGCCGATGCCCATGACCATGCCCTGCGGCACTGCGCGCGCGACCTCCGCGGGAAGCATGCATTCGGTCGTGCTCGGCGGAAGCGCCGCGCCACTCGCGATCATCTGCTTCACTTCGGCCGGCGTTTCGTAATCGAACGCGGGCGCAAGCGAGGCGCTCTTGGCCGAGGTCCAGATGATCATGTCGCCGTTCTGCGCGGCGCCGAACATGGCGAGCGCATAGCCCGTCGCCTGCGCGGCGGCAGTCCAGTCGAGCCGGTCCGCGCCCGACGGCATCGTCCCCGCCTCGCGCAGCCCAAGACCGGGCATGAAGTCCTCGCCCTGGCCGAGCGTGAAGCTGATCGGCGGCGCATAATTCGCCTCGATCCGGTGCCCGCCGAGCAAGGACGCCGACGCCGGCACCGCACGCGAATCCTTGATGTTCGGCCATTCGCCGAACGCGGCGCTATTCTCGGCAGTCGGCTCGTGCATCGACATGCGGCCCATCGCCCGGCCCATCTTGGCGAGCGCCTCGAAGCCCGGCGGGATCTTGCCCGCCGCCATGGTCGCGAAATCGATTACGGTCGGCTGGCCCGCCGCGGCATGCTCGCCGCAACCCCAGTAGATCAGCATCCGGCCCCTCGGCTTTTCATAGCTGCCCATGTCGCTGCCGCCGCTCGCGACGCTCTTGAGCTGCTCCGGAGTCAGCAATGGAAGGCTCTGGCCCATCGCCATTCCAGTCGGGATGAAATGATTGGCCTCGGGCGCTCCCGCCGGCTTGTCGCGCGACGAGAGGCGCAGGCTCAGCATGTGCGCGACCGACGACCCGCCGCCGTTCATCATTGCCATGATCTGGCTCGGGTCCGGGCGTCCGCCGCCCATCATCCCGGCGCCCATGCCGCTCATCGTCGACACGTCCATCCAGTAATTTGCGATCGGCGGCGGCGCCTTGGCCGGAACGGCCGCATAGACGCCTGCACCAACGACTGCCGCGCTCACGCCAGCGGTCAACACGCCAAGCTTGATCATGAAAACACCCCCTTCGAACGGCCAAACCCCCCGGCCATTCCGAGCTCAGGTTAACTCATTGCAGACGCTGGTCAAATGAACTCGTGTTGGACCGCGCGCGCCGGGAATGTTGCCTGTGCACAGCAGCACTTCGCCCGTTCGTCGAACGGTGATTTGCCGTTGGCAGGGCGGTCGCTTACGCATGGTCGCTTACGGGGGGACGCATGCTCGAAATCGCCAATCTTTCGCATACTTATGCCAATGGCACGGTTGCGCTCGACGACGTCAGCCTGTCGATTCCGCGCGGCATGTTCGGCCTTCTCGGCCCCAACGGCGCGGGCAAGTCGACGCTGATGCGCACGGTCGCGACGCTGCAGGAGCCGACCGCCGGAAGCATCATGTTCGGCGACATCGACGTGCTTGCAGATCCGCAGCGCCTGCGCCGGACGCTCGGCTATCTGCCGCAGGATTTCGGCGTCTACCCGCGCGTCTCGGCTTATGCGATGCTCGACCAGCTGGCGCTGTTGAAGGGCATCACCGGCGCCGGCGAACGCCGCAGCGTGGTCGAGACTTTGCTCAACCAGACCAACCTGTGGTCGGTCCGCAACAAGTCGATCGCCGGTTTCTCGGGCGGGATGCGCCAGCGCTTCGGAATCGCCCAGGCATTGATCGGCAACCCCGAGCTGATCATTGTCGACGAGCCGACCGCCGGCCTCGACCCCGAAGAACGCAACCGCTTTTTGAACCTGCTCGCGGGCATCGGCGACAATGTCGTCGTCATCCTTTCCACGCACATCGTCGCCGACGTCGCCGATTTGTGCCCGTTGATGGCGGTGCTCGCCAACGGCCGGCTCCAGCTTCAGGGCAAGCCGCTCGAGCTCATCGAATCGACCCGCGGCAAAGTCTGGAAGAAGACCATCGCGCACGCCGAGCTGCCCGAATATCAGGAGAAATATGAGGTGATTTCGACCCGCCTGTTCGCGGGCCGCACGATCATCCACGTGCTCGCCGACAAGAAGCCCCGGGGCTTCGAGCCGGTCGAGGGTGGGCTCGAGGACGTCTATTTCACGACGCTCGCCAACGTCCGCCGCGCGGCCTGAGCGAAAGACCGCACCATGTTCTTCGGGATCACCGCCTTCGAGATCCGGTACCAGGTCAAGAACCCGGTCTTCTGGGTCGCGGTCGCCATCTTCTTCCTGATGGGCTTTGGAATCACGGCGAGCGAGAACGTCCGCATCGGCACGCCCGGCGCAGTCCATGAGAACGCGCCTTACGCGATTGCCATTGCGACCGCCGCGCTCGCGCTTTTCTATTTGTTCGTCATCACCGCCTTCGTCGCCAATGCGATCATTCGCGACGAGACCAGCGGCTTTGCCCCCATTGTCCGTGCCACGCCCATCACTCGCTACCAGATCGTTCTGGGTCGCTTTCTCGGCGGCCTGATCGTCGCCTGGCTCGGCTATCTCGCGGTTCCCGTCGGGATGTGGGCCGGATCGGTGATGCCGTGGGTCGATCCCGAAACCGTCGGTCCGCAGGTCTTCTCTTATTATGCCTGGCCCTTCCTGGTCTTCGCGATCCCGAACATCTTTTTCTCGAGCGCCCTCCTGTTCGCGCTCGCCACCCGGCTGAGATCGATGATGGCCGCTTACGTCGGAACGGTCGTTCTGGTGATCGGCTACATCATCGGCGATGGCGTCATCGGCCAGAAGATCGAATATCAGGAGACGGTCGCCCGCTGGAGCCCGCTCGGCGGCAACGCTCTTGGCCAGGCGACGCGCTACTGGACCCAGTCGGAGATGAATAGCCGGCTCGTCGAGCTCGGCGGCACGCTCCTCTTCAATCGCATCTTCGCGATCGTCCTCGGAATCATCTTCCTCGCCATTACCCTGTGGGGATTTTCCGCGAGCGAACGAGCGCCGTCCAAGTGGCGGCTGCGGCGGCTTGCCCGGCGCCAGGCGCGCGAGGAGAGCGTCGGCGCGGTCGCTCCGTCGGTCGGCGGCGAAGCCGTGGTCGCGCGCGATCGCCGGCCGTCGCAATGGGCGCAGTTCGTCGCCCGCCTGCGGATCGAGGTCCGGCAGGTCCTGACCAGCCCCGGCACGCCGATCCTCATCCTCGTGGGGATGGGCCTGAGCGCGGTCGTGCTGTGGTTCGGCCTCTCCGCCTACGGCACTCCGGATCATCCGACAGTCGCCGCCACGATGACCGGAATCCGGGGCGGCTTCGGCATCACCATCCTGCTGATCGCGGCATTTTATGGCGGCGAGCTGGTGTGGCGCGAACGCGACCGCAACTTGAGCGAGATCATCGATTCGACCCCGGTCGAAAGCTGGGTGATCACCGTCCCGAAGATCGTCGCCATCTTCGTCGTTCTGCTGCTCGTCAACGTCGCCGCAATGGTCACGGGCCTGATCTACGAAGCGATCGGCGGCGC
>DATCJM010000153.1:0-8711 GCA_036562805.1 Sphingomicrobium sp. | reverse complement strand
CCGATCGAGCTGCTCTCGGCGCTGACCCAGTTCGGCTATCGCACGGCGTCGATCGTCGGCGGCGCAATCGCGCTCGAGATGGCGGCACGGATGAGCTGGCCCAATGTCTATCTGGTGATGGCGGCAATCTTCATCGTCCTGCTGCTGGTCACCCTCACGGCGCCGGACACCCCGCGGCCGGAGCGCCAGAAGCTGTACGGCGCCCTTGCCGAGCCGGGCGCGCTCAAGCCGGGCATACGGTCGTTGCTCCTCGGAATCGTCGGCGTGAGCTGGCTGTGGGCAATCGTTCGTCTCGTCACTTTCGCGGTGTCGATGCTGGAGCCTGCCGCGCCGGGTGCGACGCCGCCGTCAGTGGCCGATTTCACCAAGACCTGGGGCGTGCTGATTATCATCGCCACGGTTTTCGTGCCCCTCGCGGTCGCCGCGATTGCAAACCGGCTTGCGAAAAGCCCCGACAGGGTCCTCTCGGCGCCCGATCGCACCCACAGCCCGGGCCGCACAATCACGAACCATCTCTATTCGGCGCTGGTCGATCCGCTCGCGGAATTGTCGAGTCGGATGGGCTGGGGCGTCCTCGCCGCGATCGGCTTCATCCTCACCTACGCGATCTGCTACAACATCTGGGCCAGCTTCGCGTACCCGTTCTACCTCGACTACATGCATTACACGAAGGACGAGGTGGCCTTCGCCTCGAAGATCTTCGGCATCATCATGACCATGCTCGGGATCAGCCTGGGCGGCTACCTCTTCGCCAAGATCGGCCGCTTCCCGACGATCCTCATGGGGGCCATTTTGCCGCCGCTGGGCAATTTCCTCTACGCGGACCTCGCGGACGGGGCGCCGATGATCGATTCCTTTGCCCACCTCCTTCACCTCGACGCCCTGGCGCGCGCTTTCGGCAGCGACGAGCGGATGATGCGGCTGCTCATCGCCATCTGCTACGAGAACATTACCGTTGGCCTCGCGCTGACGGCCTTCGTCGCTTACGTGTCGAGCATCGTCAGCAAGAAATATGGCGCGATCCAGTACGCGCTGCTCGGGTCGCTGCTCTCGCTCGTGGGAACGCTCGGCCGCGGCGCGGTAGGCGAAGCATTCGACATTTACGGCTACGCGCCCGTGTTCCGCTGGACCGCGGCGACGGCGCTCGTGTCGACAATATTCGTGCTCCTCGAATGGGCGCGTGTGGCTGCCCAGGAACGCAACGCTGCGGCTGACCTCGCAGCGGATAGCGACGCGAAAGTGGCTGAGGCGCTTGCCGAAAGCGGCCAGCCGGCGCGCTAGTGGCGGCGACTGCCCAAAAGACCGCGAGCAGCGACCGCGGATCGTTCGGCGCACTTGCCGCTTCCTACCTGAAGCCCCGTCCGCTCGGCGCGTTCCTGCTCGGGATTTCGAGCGGCTTTCCACTGACCTTGCTGATCTGGACCATGTCCTACTGGCTGGCGAAGGTCGGCATCGACAAGAAGACCATCGGCTTCGCCTTCGCGCTCGGGACGCCCTACACGCTCAAGTTCCTGTGGGCGCCGCTGATCGACGGAATCTCGATCCCGATCCTGACCCGCTTTCTCGGACAACGGCGCGCTTGGCTGTGGACCGTCCAGGCGCTCCTCGTCGTCGCGGTGGTCGAGCTCGGCGCGAGCGATCCGGTCCATCACATCGGCCGCTTCGCGCTGTGGGGCGTGATCACCGCCTTCCTGTCGGCGACGCAGGACATCGTCATCGACGCCTATCGCATCGAGACCTTGCCCGACGACGAGCTCGCGCAGGGCACCGCGACTAATCAGGTCGGCTATCGTACCGGCGACCTGCTCGCGGGCGCCGGCACGATCTATCTCGCGTCGAACGAGGGCGCGCAGCTCGGCTGGGCGATGGCCTATGGATTGACGGCGTCTCTGGTCCTGCCCGGCACAATCGCCTCGCTGTGGCTCGGGCCGGGACAGCATACGGCGGTGCGGAAGAGCCGCGAGGGTCTTGCGACTTTCGCGCAGTTCCTGAGGCACAATGTGGTCGAGCCGTTCGCCGATTTCCTGAAACGGCCGGGCGCCTGGCTGATCCTGCTGTTCGTGCTGACCTATCCGGTCGGCAATGCGCTGGGGCAGAACATGCTTGCCCCGATGCTGGTGCACCAGGGCTTCAGCGACACCGAATATATCGCGATCAACAAGCTCGTGCGCTTCTGGTGCCTGGCGGCCGGCTCGCTGGTTGCCGGCGGGCTGATCGCGCGCTTCGGCATGAGTCGCCTGCTATTCGGCGCCGGGATCATCATGATCGTCGCGAACCTGATGTTCTCGGCGGTCGCAAGCACCGGCCATTCGGTGCCGATGCTGACCGTTGCCGTCGCGACGGAGAATTTCTTCACCGCGATCAGCCTGACGGTGTTCGCGACCTATTTGTCCGGTCTGTCGAACACGGCCTTCACGGCAACCCAATATGCGCTGCTGTCGAGCGTCGCAGCGATGGCGCGCACCTTCGCGACCACGCCATCAGGGGTCGTCGCCGATCAGCTGGGATTCGCCGAATTCTACATATTCTGCGCTTTCCTCGGCATCCCCGGCCTCGTCATCCTCTATTTCATGCGCAGGGCGGGTTTCATTGCTGAAACGTCGCGGCAGAAGGGCGTGCGGACGCAATGATCCGCTAGTCTGGCACTTGCTCGTTGGCGGCGAGGACCGACCCGGCAAGATAGAGCGAGCCGAAGATCAGCACCCGGCAATCCGCCGGCACGTGGCCGAGCGCTTCGGCGACATTGTCGTGCGCGTCGGCGGGAAAGCCTAGCTGCCCTGCAAGCTCGACGAGGTCGCTCGGCGTGAAGCAGGCGTGATCCGGAATCGGCACGGCATGGACATGATTGGCCACCCCGCGAAAGGGCTCGAGCATGCCCGGCGGGTCTTTCGTCGCCAGGCTCGCGAAGACGAGGTGCAGCTGCCGGCCATCGTCCCAATGGTGCCTGACGAAGGTCGCGATCTGCCGCGCCGCCGAAGGATTATGGCCTCCGTCGAGCCAGACGTCGCGATCGCCGACAAGGGGCCCGGGCGCGAGATGCTGAAGCCGTGCGGGCCAGTCCGCCCAACCCATTGCGGCGCTCATCGCCGAAGCGGGCACGTCGAATGAATCCTGATGGCGGAGGATGGCGACAGCCAGCGCGGCGTTCATCGCCTGGTGGCGCCCGGGCAGGCGCGGCAATGGCAGGGCCAGCTCGCCGCGCTCATCGCTGTACCGTAGCTTGCCCTGCTGGGCGATCGCGTCCCAGCTGCTGCCGCGCGGCAGCCAGGTCGCGCCCCTGTCATGCGCAATCTCCTCGATCCTCGCGCCGACCGCCGGCGGATAAAGCTGCGTGACGAGCGGGACGCCCTGCTTGGCAATCGCGGCTTTCTCTCCGGCGATGTCGGGCAGGCCGTTGCCGAGGAACTGCTGGTGATCGAGCGCGAGGTTGGCAATGCCGGTCATCAGCGGATGTTCGATGATGTTCGTCGCATCGAGCCGCCCGCCGAGCCCGACTTCGAGAATGCAGGCATCGGCAGGGACCGCCGCAAACTCAACCAGCGCCGCCGCGGTCGCGACCTCGAAGAAGCTCGGTTCGATCCCCGCGCCCGCGTCGATCACGCGCTCGAGCGTGTCGGCCAGCTGCTCGTCCTCGATCAGGCGGCCGGCGATCCGGATCCGCTCGTTGAAGCGCACCAGATGCGGGCTGGTGAACGCATGAACGCTGTGGCCGCTGGCTTCCAGCGCGGCACGAAGAAAGGCGACCGTCGACCCCTTCCCGTTCGTCCCGGCGATGTGGAAGACCGGCGGCAGACGGTCCTGCGGCCGCCCCAGCCGTTCGAGCAGCGCGCCGACTCGTTCGAGCCCGAGGCGATCCCCGGCCGGCGAGAGCTTCGACAGACGATCGAGCTGCGCCTGGACGCCAGGGTGCGCGGAGCGCGCGAAATCCGCCATCAGGCGGCCTCTTTCGCCTCCGGCGCGAGATAGGAGATCAGCAGCCCGAGCTTTTCCCTCAAGTCGCTGCGAGAGACGACCATGTCGATCATCCCGTGCTCGAGCAGATACTCGGCGCGCTGGAACCCTTCGGGCAGTTTCTCGCGGATGGTCTGCTCGATCACCCTTTGGCCGGCGAAACCGATCAGCGCGCCCGGCTCGGCGATCTGCACGTCGCCCAGCATCGCATAAGAGGCGGTGACCCCGCCGGTGGTCGGGTCTGTCAGGACGACGATGTACGGCAGGCCCGCTTCCCTAAGCTCGGTGATCGCCACCGTCGTGCGCGGGAGCTGCATCAGCGACAGGATCGCCTCCTGCATGCGGGCGCCGCCCGACGCCGTGAAGATGATATAGGGGCATCGTTCTGCGATTGCAGCGCGCACGCCGGCGAGAAACGCAGCGCCGACGGCGATGCCCATCGAACCGCCCATGAAGGCGAAATCCTGCACGCCAACGACGACCCGGTGGCCTTCAATCTTGCCTTTCGCATTTAGCAAGGCGTCACGTTCGCTCGTCTTGTTCCGGGCTTCCTTGAGTTTCTCGGTGTAGCGCTCGCGCGCCTTGAAGCGCAGCGGGTCCTCGCGAACCTCGGGCGACGGCAACACCTCATATTCCGCGGCGTCGAACAATTGCTCGAACCGCTTCGCGGGACCAATCCGATCGTGGAAGTTGCAGCGCGGGCAGACGCTGTAATTCTCCTCCCACTCCTTCACGAACACCATCGTCCCGCACTTCTTGCACTTGTGCCACAGATTCTCGGCGGTCTGACGCTTGGGAAGGAACGGGATCCCGCTGCGGACGCGGCTCAGCCAACTCATGCTTTCATGTCCTCGCTTGCGCCGGGCTCTGCGCGAGCGACGCCGCAATGTCCATCATCGCGCGGGCGGGATTGGGCGCTGCCGTGATCGGCCGCCCGATCACCAGCACGGACGCGCCGTCGGCGATCGCTTGCGCCGGCGTTACGACCCGCTTCTGATCACCCACGTCGGCGCCGGCCGGCCGAACGCCTGGCACGACAAAGAAGCCGTCGGGCCACGCCGCACGCGCCGCGCTCACCTCGGCGCCCGAGCAGACGATACCGTCGAGGCCGGCCTCGCGCGCAAGATCCGACAGCCGCCTGACCTGCTCCGCCGGCGTTGCGTCGACGCCCACGCTTGCGAGGTCGGGCTGATCGAGACTCGTGAGCACGGTTACGCCGACGACCTTGGTGCGCGGCGGTGCCGCCGCTTTTGCGGCTGCCATCATCGCCCGCCCGCCCGCCGCATGGACCGTCAGGATTGCCGGCTCGAGCGAGCCAAGCGCTTCGACCGCTTTGGCGACCGTGTTCGGAATGTCGTGGAGCTTGAGGTCGAGGAAAATCGGCGTCTCGTGCTCGGCGATCCGGATCACGCCCTCGTGACCGTTCGCGCAGAAGAACTCGAGGCCGAGCTTGATCCCGCCCGCCATGCCCTGCAGATCCCTGGCGATTGCCGCCGCATGATGCACGTCCTGGGTATCGAGCGCGACGAAGATGGGGCTCATGCCGAAGGCTCCGGGTCTTCCGCCAGCGGCGCTGCCGCCGGCCTGGTCCGCTCGAGCGCGTCGACGCGGCGGCGGTAGGACCAGAGCTTCGCGCGCATCACCATCCAGGTCGGGACAAAGCCCAAGAGGAAGAAGACGAGCAGCAGCAGCGGCAATTTTATATCCGCCTGAATATCGCCCCAGAGGTTGAGCGTGACGTCGGTCCAGTTCCGGTAGGAAAAGAGCGCGACGACGACGGCGATCAGGGCCCAGAAGACGGTCGCAAGAAAACGCATCGGCGGGCGTTTAGGCGACCCGCTCGCGCAATGCCAGCAGCGGCGCAATTCGTCGTGCGGCAGACTCGGTTCATCGCATGGACTTCGTGACGCCGTTGAGAGGGAGGCCCCTCCCGGTCACAGCATACGCAGGGGTGGGGAGAAGAGCTTCTTGAGAACTGCAAGCAAGATCGGAATCGGCGCGCTCGTTCTCCTTGCGGGAGCGTCGCTTCTGGCGATGCGGCCGCATTCGAGCGCAGAGCGCCAGGCGCAGGTCAATGCCGCCCACCTCAAGCTCGCGTCGGTTTCGACCGCCGCGCGCAAGGATGTCGATTACCAGCTGCTCGACGCGCGGCTCCAGCAATTGATGAAAAAGCCGGCGATGGTCGGCCTGGCGGTCGGCATCGTCGAGAACGGCCGCATCACTTTCCTCAAGGGCTATGGCGAGACGCAGGCAGGCTCCGGCGACCCGGTGACGCCGGAGACGGTCTTCCGCTGGGCGTCCTGCTCGAAAGGCGTCGCCGCAACGATGGTCGCGAAGCTCGCCGAAGAGGGCAAGGTGAAGCTCGACGGCCCCGTGTCGGATTATGCGCCCGACCTCAAGCTGCCCAACGGCAACGAGCGGATCGCCACGGTCGGCGACCTGCTCTCGCACCGGCTAGGCCTCTATCGCGACGCCTTCGCCAACAAGCTCGAGGAAGGGCAGGACCCGAGCTTCCTTCGCACCCAGCTCGCAACGCTCAACGCCGTCTGCGCGCCCGGCACGTGCTGGGATTATCAGAACGTGGCCTATGATGCGTCGAGCGAGATCGTCTCCCGCGTCACCGGCCTGACCTACGAGCAGGCGGTCAAGCGCACGCTGTTCAACCCGATCGGGATGACCAGCGGCAGCCTGTCGATGCCCGAGCTCGAGGCGAACAAAAGCTGGGCGCGGCCGCACAGCGCGGGCAAGCGTCCGTGGCCGATGGTCGACACTTATTACAAGGTCCCCGGTGCGGCTGGCGTCAACAGCAACATCAAGGACATGGCGCTGTGGATGGAAGCGCAAATGGGCGAGATGCCCGATGTGGTCGACGCCAAGGTCCTGAACACGATCCACGCGCCTTACGTCGTCACGCCGGGCGAGCGCGGCCGGTTGCGCAAGTTCCTCGAACGGCTCGGTACCGCCTGGTACGGCTATGGCTTCCGCAGCTATGTCTATGCGGGCCACCGGATCATCGGGCACCGCGGCGGGATCAAGGGATACCGCTCGCTGATCCTGTTCGACCCGCAGAAGAAGAGCGGCGTGGTCGCTTTATGGAACAGCGACACCTGGCAGCCGGGCGGGCTCGAGTTCGAGGTGATGGACATGCTCTACCACCTGCCGTTCCGCGATTGGCTCGAGCTCAACAAATCGCCTGAGGAATCGATCGCCGCCGCCGACAATGACGCGAGCGACAGCGGCGACAGCGCCGACACCGGGCGCTAGCGGCTTTCGGCTTCGGCTTTCGCTTTCCGGATTTCGGCCTTCTCGTGCAGGTGCGCGAGGTAGCGGCAGCCCATGCCGATGATCGACGTCGCCATGCCGATGATCAGGACCGGAAAATACCAGCCCGGAGGGTTCTCCTTCGTCCACGCAACGGCGCCGAGGAAGAAGACGCTGCAGATCGAGACGAGATAGCCCGTCGCCTTCCAGTCCAGTCCGGTCGGTGCGGGGACGGTGACGGTTTCCTGACGCATAGTGGAGGCAGGAACATCCAAGCTCGCGAGTTGGTTTCCACTTCCACACATCGGGAGTTCATTCATCATGGCGAGCAAGGACGCGATCACGCTTCTGAAAGAAGACCATCAGGCGGTCAAAAAGCTGTTCAAGGAATTCGAGGACGCGAAGGGCGACAGCCGCAAGCAGAAGCTCGCCCACGAGATCTGCCTCGAGCTTTCCGTCCACGCCGAAATCGAGGAGACGATCTTCTATCCGGCGTGCGAAGGGACGGTCGACGAGGACGAGCTCAAGGAAGGCTATGTCGAGCATGACGCGGCGAAGCTGCTGATCGCCGAAATTACCGCCAACGAAGACGCGAGCGACGACTTCTTCGAGACCAAGGTGAAGGTGCTCCAGGAAGAGATCGAGCATCATATCGAGGAAGAGGAAGGCCCCGGCGGGATCTTCTCCCAGGCGCGCAAGGGCAAGCTCGACATGGATGCGATCGGCGAACAGCTCGCCGAGCGGAAGAAAGAGCTGACCGAGCAGTTCAAGACCAACGGCATTCCGCAGCCGAAGCTGAAGACGATGGACGAGGTGTCCGTCTAGCGACTCGTCGGACGGGACAATCCGCGAACATTAACCACGTCGACCGCGGATTTCCGCGAGATTATGCCGCGCGCCCTTGTCTCTGGTAAACCTTGGGCGGGGGCGCGCTGCATTTCACAGGCGTTGCGCTCCTGACAGCCCGCCAGAGGGGGATCCGAGGATTCCCGGCTGCCGCTTGTAACGAGGCAGGGGCGATCGATGACCTACGAAGACCATGTTTACCACCGCGAACGCGAGCAGCATTGCCGCTCCATGGCGGAGCTTGCGTCCGATCCCGAGGTGCGCCGCCGCCACCGTGAGCTCGCCGAGCTTCACGCGGCCCGCGCGTCGCAGACCAGCGGGGCGGGCCGGCAGGCGCTCGGCTCAAGCTAGGACGTAGCGGCGGCGCTATTTCAGCGCCGCGACCTGCATCGCCTGGGCGTCGCGCCCGTAGATGTCATCGACGAAGCTGAGCTGACCGTCGTGCGCCAGCGCCGTCAGGTAGGTGACGTAGATCGGCACCGGCGTCGGTAGCGGCACATTGTCTTCCGGAGCGGAAGTGCGCGCTGCCGCCGAACCGTCGAGCATCCAGTGCTCCAGGCGCTGCGCGTCTTCCAGCCGAATGCACCCATGACTGATCGTCCGGTCGTCCTGCGCGAACAGATCCTTCGACGGAGTGTCGTGCAGATAGATGT
>DATCJM010000082.1:0-1713 GCA_036562805.1 Sphingomicrobium sp. | reverse complement strand
GATTATTCGCCCGACCCGTTCCTCAACGATCGGGTGAAGCGAATGCTCGGCCAGGTCGTCGTGGCGACGCAGCCGATCGACGCGCATGGCGGCCGGGTCCGCGTCGGCGACGGCGAATGGTCGGCGAGAGGCGGCCCTGCTCAACCGGGCGAGAGGGTCCGCATCGTCGATATCGACGGCAATTGCCTCAAGGTTGAGCCTGAGCACGTCCTTCCGCCGCAGCAGGAACCTTCCGCGCCGCCTCCTCCCGAATGAAGGCATGCATGCGGTCCTCGAGGACCGTCAGCGGCACCGAGCCGAGCGCGAGGATCGTATCGTGGAAGCGGCGCTCGTCGAACTTCGGTCCGAGCGTCGTCTCCGCCTCCTTGCGCAGCTTCAGGATAGTCAGCTCGCCGAGCTTGTAGGCGAGCGCCTGCCCCGGCCAGCTGATGTAGCGGTCGACTTCGGTCTCGACCTCGTGCTGGCTGAGCGCCGTGTGGCCGGCGAGATAATCGATGGCTTGGCTGCGCGACCAGCCGTCCTGGTGGATGCCGGTGTCGATCACAAGTCGCGCCGCGCGCCACATATCGTAGCTCTCCTGGCCGAACTTCTCATACGGCGTCCGATAGATGCCCATCTCGTTACCCAGCCACTCGCTATAGAGGCCCCAACCCTCGCCCATCCCCGAGAAATAGAGGTTACGGCGAAACTTCGGCAGCGCCTTCTGCTCGGCCTCCAGACCGAGCTGGAAGCTGTGTCCCGGCTCGCACTCGTGCAGCGTCAGGACGGGAATGTTGTACAGCGGCCGCACCGGAAGGTCGTAGGTGTTCATCAGGCAATTTTCGCGCCCGCCCCGGCCTGACGTGTAGAATGGTGCGAGTGCCGGCGGCACTGGAATGATCCCGAAGCGCGCCCGCGGCAGGAGGCCGAAATATTTGCCGATTACGCCGTCGACGCGCTTGGCGACATAGGCCGAGACGCCGAGCAGCTCGTCCGGCGTTTTCGCAATGAACTGCGGGTCGGTCTTCAGGAAATGCAGGAATTCGGGCATCGTCCCCTTGAAGCCGCTCTCGCGCATCGTCTGCTGCATTTGGGCATCGATGCGCGCGACCTCCTGGAGACCGATCTGGTGGATCTGGTCCGGGGTCATGTCGGTCGTCGTATATTCGCGCACCTGCGCTCGGTAGAAAGCGTCGCCGTCCGGAAGGTCATGAGCGGCGATCGTCGTGCGCGTATGCGGGATATAATCGTCGCGGATGAAGCCGAGCAGCTTGCGATAGGCCGGCATCACCGACTGCTGGATCGCGGCTGCCCCTTCTGATCGAAGCTGGCCCTGCTGAGCCGCTGAAATGTTCGAAGGAAATTTCTCGAACGGCTTGTAAAAGCTGCTTTTCATCGGATCGTCGACGATGAACGTCTCGATCGACTTGTCGCGGCCGTTCAGCGTCGCGCGCGGAACGCTGAAGCCGCGCGCCAACCCCGCGCGCATGTTGACGATCTGCTCGTCGAAATAGCGCGGCACGTCGCGGAGCCGCCCGATGTAGCGGTCGTAGCCGGCGACGTCGTCGAACGGCTGCGATTCATCGAGGTACGTCCAAAAGGAGCTGTCGCTGTTGAACGGCATCTCCCAAGTACGGAAATGATAATCGGCAAGCTGGTTCTCGAGCATGGTTCGGAAGACCGCGGCATTGACCTGTGCGTCCGGCGACAATTGTGTCGGGGAAATGCCGTTCA
>DATCJM010000068.1:0-1872 GCA_036562805.1 Sphingomicrobium sp. | reverse complement strand
GCTCTATGCGTTGGATCGCGCGGACGGGCCGCTGAAGGCGCGGCTGTTCGGGACGATCCTCTATTTCCTGATCATCGCGCCTTTGTGCTGGAACTTCGGCGTGAACGGCGCGGCCATCGCGTTCGTCATCGGAAACGTCGGGACCGTAGGAACGATGATGTGGCAGCTGCGCGGCGAGCACCGGCGCGTCCGGGGACCGAAGACGGCCTAGAGGCTCGCCTCCTCGAAGCCGCGCTCCTTCACCAGCCGGTCGAGGTCGACGAGCGTGGTTAGAAGGCTTTCCATCCGGTCGAGCGGCCAGGCGTTCGGCCCGTCCGATTTCGCGTTCGCGGGATCGGGATGGGTTTCCATGAACAAGCCGGCAACGCCGGTCGCGACCGCGGCGCGTGCGAGTACAGGCACGAACTCGCGCTGTCCGCCGGAACTGGTCCCCTGCCCGCCCGGGAGCTGCACGCTGTGCGTCGCGTCGAACACCACCGGGCAGCCCGTCTCGCGCATGATCGCGAGGCTGCGCATGTCGCTGACGAGGTTGTTGTAGCCGAACGAGGCGCCGCGCTCGCAAACCATGATCGTTTCTTCGTTGACGCCCGCGGCCTGGGCGGCGCTGCGCGCCTTTTCGATGACATTCTTCATGTCCTGTGGCGCCATGAACTGCGCCTTCTTGATGTTCACCGGCTTACCCGACGCCGCGACCGCATGGATGAAATCCGTTTGCCGCGCGAGGAATGCCGGCGTCTGCAGCACGTCGACCACTTCCGCGACCGGCGCGATCTGCGGGATGTCGTGGACATCGGTCAGCACCGGCACGCCGAGGGCATCCCTGACCTTCTCCAGCACGCGCAGCCCCTCGTCCATGCCGGGCCCGCGATAGCTCTTGTCCGACGAGCGATTGGCCTTGTCGAAGCTCGACTTGAAGATGAAGAAAATGCCGAGCTTGTCGGTGATGATTTTGAGCCGCTCGGCGGTGCGCAGCTGCAGCTCCTCGCTCTCGACCACGCACGGACCGGCGATGAGGAAGATCGGCTGGTCGAGGCCGACGGAGCGTCCGAGTAAATCCATGGCCGCTATCTAGGCGAGCCCGCCGACAACCGCCACCGGGCGCCAGTTGCCGAGGCCGTTGCGCTCGGCAAAGTCGTCCGGGAACGGCTCCCCTGCATGGATACCGCCGGCGACGAACACCGTATCGAAGCCCATTCGCGCCGCTCCGAGCACATCGGTCTGGAGGCCGTCGCCGACCGCAAGCACTTCCTCCTTCGGCGGGTCGCCCGCGCGACGCAGCGCATGGTCGTAGATCGCGGGGAAAGGCTTGCCGTACCACGTCACGCGGCCGCCGATCATCTGGTAGAGATCGGCGATCGCCCCGGCGCATGCCTCGGGAACCCCGCCGCGGACGACGACGCGGTCGGGATTGAGGCAATGCATGTGCACGTCGCGGGCCGCGAGCTGCTCGAGCTCCGTGCGGTACTGCTGCGGATCAGGCTCGCCTTCGCGAGTCCCTGTGCAGGCCAGATCGGTGAAGTTTTGATTGTCAGCGATCGGCACCGCCCGGCTTTCGAGCACCTGGCGATCGCCGGCGGTACCGATGAATCCCACGGGTTGCCGGAGCGCATCCAAGGCGGCGATCCCTGCTTCGCCGCTGGTCGCGATTGCATCCCAGCAATCCTTTGCCAGCCCAATGCGCGTGAGCTGCCGCTCGACCGCCTCTTCGGTTCGCGGCGCGTTCGTCAGCAGGATCACACAGCGTCCCTCGTCGCGCCACCCGCGCAGACGATCGGCGGCTCCTGAATAGAGCTCTACTCCATCGTGCACGACGCCCCAGACATCGCACAGGATCAGGCGGTATTTCGGGTCGAGCGTGTCCCAGAAATTCAT
>DATCJM010000041.1:0-7817 GCA_036562805.1 Sphingomicrobium sp. | reverse complement strand
GCACGACGACCGCGTCGCGCCGCGGCCGCTCGGCAATTCGAGCGAAGGCAAGCCCGGCACTCGCAAGGGCCGCTTCGGCAAGCAGCAACGGACGAGGTTCGGCGGGCGGCGGGGCTAGAAGCTCGCGCGCGCGCCGATGTGGGCGGCGACTTCCTGGCCGCCGTTGCGGCCGAAGGTCGTCGTGACCGCCGTGTCGAGGCCGATGCCGCCTGGCAGCGCCGCGACCGCGCCGAACGACGCGCGGCCGTAAGTGCCCTTGTCGCGGCCGATGCCCCACGAGTTGACGATGATCGGCGCATCGGTCTGCGAGAAGTGGATAACGTCGCGGCTACCGGAGAATTCATGCTCGGCGGTGACCGAGGCATAGGGCCTCAAGCCCGCGAGCGAACCGCGGACTTCGAGGCCGAGCTGGCCAGTCAGCGACTTCTGGCTCTGGCTCGACACGTTGAGCGTCAGCACCGGATCGCCATTCTCGGTGTAGCCCTCGACATTGGCGCGGGCATAATCGAGCGCGGCAACGGGTCCGACGCTGAACGGGCCGAACGGCATCAGGAACCCGCCCTTGGCGCCTGCCGTGACATGGTGGCCGTGCGGGCTTGCGGTCATGTCGGAAATCACGCCGGCGCGGGTGAGGTCGTTGCGGTCGCTTCCGTAGCCGGCATAGGCCTGGCCGAAGAGCGGGCCGGCGGCGAGGCTGCCATAGGCGCCGACCTGCCAGCTGCGGGTGTCGATCTTCGCCGAATCATTGCCGAAGCGGACCCGCGGCTTGCTGTAATTGCCGGCAAGGCCGACGACTCCCATCGGAAGCCCATATTCGACCCCGAGCGTGCCGCCGCCACCAGTCATCTGGAAGGCGGCGTTCTGCTGGGTCTCACCGACGTCGCTCGAGAAATAATCGCCGACCGCGAAGACCTTGAGGCCGGGCGTCGCGGCGCCGCGGCCGTAGAGGTCGGAGCGGGTCGACAGCGTCCGGCCGAACTGCCGTGCGGTTTCGACGCCGAGGCTCGAGGGCGCCTGCAGCGTCAGGGGCGCATCGAGCTGGCGCACGATGTAGGCGGCGACGATCGCGAAGCCTTGCGACGTCAGGTGAAGGGCGTCGCCATAGAAGAGAAAGCCCTTGGAATCGACGAGACAGGTCGGGTCGGGGAAGATCGGGCAGACGAGGCCTTTGGTGATCCCGAATGCCTGGCTGTTCGCGGCCACTTCTTGCAGCAGCAGCGTCCCGTCGAGATAATGAACGATCGAGCCGTTGGCTGCGTAGCCGGCAAGCGTGCCCTGGAGCGAGGTGAAATAGGCGGTCGAGAAGGCGCCGCGAATCTGCTGCGCAGCGGGGTCGTTCGCGACTTCTGGTGCCGCAGCGCCGTTGAGCGCGAGGAAGCTGATGGTGGGGTTCCCCTGCGCGACGAGCCTATCCAGTTGGGCGGCAGTGCCGGCGGCGGCGGCAGCGCCTGCGGCCGGTGCGAGAGCGAGCGTTCCGCCGGCCTGCTGGAAGAAGCGCGCATCATTGCCGCCGATTGAGATGGCGAGAAGGTCGTTGCGGGTCAGCGCCGTCGACGCATCCGGAAACACCGTCGACTGCAGACCGACGTTGAGGAACTGGTCGACCTCGAACTGAAGGCCCTTGCCGCACAAGGGCGAGGTCCCCGGCGCGTAGAAGGGGTCGAAGCACAAGGTGCCGTTGTTGGTGCCGCCGAATGCGCCGCCGATTGCGAAATCCTGCACCGGCACGCCGAGCAGGGCCGCGAGCGTGTCGATATAATTGGTCCCGCCGGAGAAGCGGCCGGTCGGATAGATCACTTGCGCGAGCGGGTTGGCATAGCCGAGCGCGAAGGCATTGCCGGTATCGGCATAACTGTCGCCGACCGCGACGATGCGGTCGATCTGCTGCGCCTCGACCGGCGCGGACACGGCCATTGCTGCGACAGACGCGCAAGCGAGCGCTTGACGGAAGTGCTTCCGGATCATGATCATCTCCCACCCCTCGGCCAACCAAGCCGAGCCCGGAGATCATCGTGGCAATTATTGACATGGGTGCAAGCACATCCGTCGCCGGCCCGCGCGGTTGGGCAGCAACTGCGGCAGCGGCGCAACAGCAGTCAGGCCGCGCACGGGCGCGGCCTTCGTGCGCTCAGCGAAGAACGCCGCGCTTTTCCATGGTCCACGAATACCAGAGCAGGAACGCGCCGACGACGATGATCACATAGGCCATCAACTTCATCCCTCCGGTCGCGCCCGGAAGCGGCGGAGCCATGGTCAGCTGGTAACCGAGGCTGAGCACGATCCCGAGCATCGAGGCCGCGAAGGCCCAGACCGCGTAGCGGCTGCGGATAAGCAGCAGCACCGCGCCGAGCAATCCACCCCAGACGCCAAGACCCCAGCCGATCTGCGCATACATCGGCATCGCCTCGATCCAGGCCAAGCCGACATTCGGGTCGATCCCCGGCATCGACTGCCTGAGATACTCCATGTTGTGCGTGCGGGTCATGACATAGTCGTAGGCGCCGAAGCAGTTCCACAAGAGCGAAAGGATTCCGACGATCCAAAGGTGCGCGGGCGTCCGCGCAGACACGGCCTGCTGCATGTCTCTTCCCCCTTACAGCCGCGCGTCGCTCGCGCGTCGGGAAGGAGGAGGCGCTGAAACGGCGCGGCTGTCAATCGCCCGCCGCCAAGCCGTTCAGTGGATGGTGATTTCCTGTTTGAGGAGGTCGCCGAGCGCGTTTGCAAGCGCGTCGAGCTGGTACGGCTTCTGCAGGACGGGGAAGCCGTGGCTTGCCGTCACCTGCTCGCTGTAGCCGGTCGTGAGCAGGATCGGCAGCTCGGGAAAGCGATCGCGCAGCTTTCGAGCGAGCTCGACCCCGGTAATCCCGCCGGGCATGACGATGTCGGAGAAGACGAGCTTCGGCTTGTCGCCGCCGGCCATCCGCTCGAGCGCTTCCTTGGCGCTGTGCGCGACCGTGCTTTGGAACCCGAGTTCGGAGAGCATGTCAGCGGCGAGCTCGGCGACAAACGTATCGTCCTCGACGATCAGCACGCGCCCGAGGGGCGCACCATGCACCGCACTGTGGTCGCCCTCGCGGTGACTTGCGGGAAGGTAAAGGCAGAAGCTCGAGCCCTTGCCCAATTCGGATTCAACCTCGACGGCGCCGCCGAGCTGCTTGGCGAAGCCGAAGACCTGGCTGAGGCCAAGGCCTGTGCCCTCGCCGAAGCTCTTGGTTGTGAAGAAAGGCTCGAACACGCGGTCCATCACTTCGCGCGGCATGCCCGAACCAGTGTCGGAGACCTTGAGCACGACATGCTCGCCGCGCAGCCCGTCCGGCTTGCCTTCGAGCACTTCATTGTGCGCGCTGATCTTGAGCGATCCACCGTTCGGCATCGCGTCACGCGCGTTGAAGGCGAGGTTGAGCAGCGCGAGCTCGAGCGCGCCGGCATCGGCGTCGATCGGCCACAGCTGGTCCGAGATTTCCGTGATCACCTCGATATCGCTGCGCAGGGAGGGCCGCACGAGCGTGGTCACGTCGGCGAAGAATTGCTTGAGATCGATCTGTCTGATTTCGAGCGGCTGCGCACGCGCAAAGGCGAGGAGCTGCTTGGTGAGCCCGGCGCCGCGCTGCGCCGATCCGCGCACGCCTTCCAGCATTCGCTTGACCTTGTCCGGATCGTTGACGTTGCGAAGCGCAAGCTCGCAAGCGCCGAGAATCGCAGTCAGCAAATTGTTGAAATCATGCGCCAGGCCGCCCGTCAGCTGGCCCAGCGCTTCCATCTTCTGCGATCGGAACAGCTGCTCGCGGCTTTCCTCCAGCCGCAGCTGGGCCTCGCGCTTGTCGGTCATGTCCCGCGTGATCTTGGCGAAGCCGATCAGCTTGCCGTCGTCGCCCCGAATGGCGTCGAGCACGACGCTCGCCCAGAAGCGGGTGCCGTCCTTGCGGACCCGCCAGCCTTCGGCCTCGTACCGACCGGTTTTGCGCGCAGTCTCGATCGCGCGGTGCGGGACGCCGGCCTCAAGGTCCTCCGCGGTATAAAAGCGGCTGAAATGCTGACCGACGATTTCGGCCGGCGTGTATCCCTTGATCCGCTCCGCGCCGGCGTTCCAGTTCGCGACCTTGCCCTCGGGATCGAGCATGAAGATCGCATAGTCGGTGACGCCCTGGACCAGGATGCGGAAGCGGCGTTCCGCGTCGAGCAGAGATTGCTGCGCCTTGCGCTGCTCGGTCATGTCGCGAGTGATCTTTGCGAAGCCGAGGAGCTTGCCGTGCTCGTCCTGGATGCGATCCACGACGACGCTTGCCCAAAAACGGGTACCGTCCTTGCGAACCCGCCAACCTTCTCCCTCGAACTTGCCGGTCTTGCGGGCGGTATCGAGAACCTTGTCGGGCATTCCTGCCTCGCGGTCCTCTTCGGTATAGAATTTGGAAAAGTGCTGGCCGACGATCTCTTCGGTCTGGAAGCCCTTGATGCGTTCGGCGCCTGCGTTCCAGCTCGTCACGAACCCCTTCGGGTCGAGCATGTAGATCGCATAGTCGACGATCGACTGCACCAGCAGCTTGAAGGGGTCAGCCTTCGCTTCGTCGACGTCTTCCACAACCCCCTCCAACCCTGGTCACTCCTCACTCGCGCGCGCGGCGCAGGGCACGGCGTGACAAGGTAACACCTCACGAGGGTTCGGGTTGCATGCGCCAGGAGCGGATTGTTAACGGTGCTGAGCGGCCAGGCGGCTCATCAGGATTGCCGAGCGCTTCGCTTGCTTGAAGATCGACGGGATGTCGACCGTTTCGTTGGCCGTATGGGACCCATCGCTCGACGGCCCCATTCCGGCGAGCCCGCTCACTTCGGAAGCGACGAAGCTGATGTCCCCGGCGCCGCGCTTCGACGCATCGAGCTCGCCCATCTCGGGCAGCCCCATGTCGCGGTTGACGCCGTTCAGCTGGGCAAGGATCGCGCGGTTGCCTTCCGTCGGGGCCATGGGCGGATAGATGTCCTCGTCGAAGCTGATCTCGGCGTGCGCGCCCGCGAGCGGCTGCTCGGCGACGATCGCGCGCATCTTGGCTTCGACGCGGTCGATCTGCTCCTGGCTGATCGCACGAAGGTCGCCGCGAGCAACGGCGGTCGCGGCGATGATATTGGTCTTGCCCGTCGCTTCGAGCCTGATCTTGTCGGCGTCGAGGGTCGCGGTCTGGCCGCCGCCGACGAGCCCGACATTGTAGGTGAGCTTGTCTTCGGGAAGCTCGCGGCGGAATTGGTCGATGATCCGCGCAAGCTCGTAGATGGCGCCGTAATTGCCGGCGCCGACGCCGGCCGAATGGGCGGCGTGGCCGGTGACCGTCAGGGTCCAGCTTCCGGCGCTCCGGCGTGCGGTCGAGCCCATGTCCATCGGGCCGTTGGGGCCGTCCTCGACGGCCAGGTCCTCGAAGTCGAGCGCGACATCCGCCTTTTTGCCCTCGTCGATGAGGTCGCGTCGGGAGATGGCGAGCGGCCGGCCAGCATCCTCCTCGTCGCCCGTCAGGAAGACCGTGATGTTCGCCTTCTTGAGCGTGCCGGCCGCCTGCATCGCGCGCAGCGCGGCGACGATCACCGCATCGCCACCCTTGTCGTCGCCCGAGCCAGGGCCACGCGCCTGGTCGCCCTGTTGCTGCCAGCGCTGAAAGGGCGAGTCCGCCTCGAACACGGTGTCGAGGTGGCCGATGAGCAGAAGGCGCTTGCCGCTTCGGCTGCCGACATGGCGCGCGACGAGATGGCCGGCGCGGCCGACCGCGCCCATGTCGATCCACTGGGTCTTGAAGCCGAGCTGCTGGAATTCCGGAATGACCATGTCGCGCACCGCCTCGACGCCGGCCTTGTTCATGGTTCCGCTGTTCTGGTCGACCCAGCGCTGGAGCATGGCGACGGTGCGCTGCTGCTCGGCATCGACGGTCTGGACCATAACCTGCTCGGACTTGCTGAGCGCCGCGGGGGCGGGAGTGGAGGAAAGCAGGGCGCAAACGCCGAGCACAAAGAGGAATCGGTTCGTCATAGGCACTGATTAGCGAGACATCGGCTGACCGTCACCCATCTCAATGGGTTCAAATAGCTTTCCTACAGCACACCGATCTGGTTATGCAGTGCCGACTCGAGAGGAGAGAGCCGTGCAGGCGACAATCGACTTGGACGCATTGGTGGACGCACTGATCGACCGCGAAGGCGGTTATGTCGAGGACGCAGCGGATCGCGGTGGGCCGACCTGCTTCGGCATAACCGAAGCGGTTGCCCGCGCGAACGGCTATGCCGGACCGATGCGCCAATTGCCGCGCGATGCAGCGGCCGCGATCTACAAGCGTCTCTACTGGTTCCGGCCGCGCTTCGATGAGGTCGCAAAGCGCAGCGCGCGGATCGCCGCAGAGCTATTCGACACCGGCGCGAACATGGGGCCGGCGGTCGCGGTCACCTTCCTCCAGCGCGCGCTGACTGCACTCAACCGCAATGCGAAAGATTATCCGGACCTAGTGCCGGACGGGCGGATTGGGCTTACGACATTAGCCGCGCTGGATTCCTTTTTCACGCTTCGAGGCAGCAGCGGCGAGACGGTGCTTCTGCGCGTGCTCGAGGCGCTTCAGGGCGAGCGATACCTCCGCCTGGCCGAGCGCAGGCCCGCCAATGAGGCGTTCCTGTACGGCTGGTTAGCGAACCGAATTGGTAACCCCTGACTCGCGCGCACGCGTTGAGGGCACAACTTTCACAACTTCCGAGACTGGAAAGAGCTGATGAGACTACTTCCACCGCCCGCCACCTTCGCCGAGGGCCAGCGCTACGTTTATGGGATTCTGGCATCCGCCGCGGGCATGTTCTGTGGCGCGGCCGCGGGCTTCATGGTCGCGCTGCTTATGTGGGGCGGTTGGAGCGCGGCCGAGGAACATACGATCGTCACCATCTTCGGCTGGAGCCTCGGCGGCTTCATCGCGGCGATGGTGGTGGTCATCGTCGGCCTCCTCGCCGGCGGCCCCGTCGGACGGTTCAAGGTCGAAGCCACGCGCAACGGCGCCCGCATTGAAGCGGACGGCAAGTGATGAGCCTGCTTCGCCTGTTCAACGTCCAGGGCGTCGCCGGTCTCGCGGTCGGCATCGCGCTCGGCCTCCTGCTGATCATCCAGAAAGGCGAGACGCGGCACTGGCGCAAGCAAGCCGCTCAGTTCGAGCAGCTCTACAGCCAGGAACGGGCCGCGCTCTCGACGACGGTGGCCAACTACCGCGCCGCCGCGCAGCGGGCGCAAGCCGCCGACGAGGCCAATGCCGAGCGCGTCGCCGCCGAGCAGCGCTCCATCAACGAAAGGACATCGAATGACTATGAAGCGCGCCTTGCCGCCGCTCGCTCTCTTGCTCGGCGCCTGCGCGAGCAAAGCGCCACCGCCGCAGCCGATCGCCGCGGTAGCGCAAGCGCGCCAGTGCCCGGCCTATCCGCTGCCACCGCCAGAGTTGATCAAGCTGCCGGTCAAGACGAACTTCCTCAACCAGACGCGCTAACCGCAACCGAGCAGGCGATTCAGCTCGACGAGCTGATCAAATGGGTCCGGCGGCAGGCGATTGTGAATGCGAATGCCTCGCGTTGAATGTGGCCGCGAGCACGCCTAGCGTTCTCTAACATGCGGGACGCGGGGGCGCGGGGCCATGAACACCAACCGGCTGAACAGCTTCACCGACGGCGTGGTCGCGATCATCATCACGATCATGGTGCTCGCGCTGCCGGTGCCGCAAAGTCCGGGCATGGCGGCGCTGAAACCGCTTGGCGTGCTGTTCGCCGCCTATGCGCTCTCGTTCGTCAAGATCGGCATCTACTGGCAGCAGCACCAC
>DATCJM010000039.1:0-2274 GCA_036562805.1 Sphingomicrobium sp. | reverse complement strand
GGGATCGGGCAAGCGAACCGCTAGTTGTGCTGTTCCTTGGCCTCCCGGGCCAGCTCGGCACCGCGCCGGACCGCTGCTTCGATCGTCACAGCGACAAGCTGGTCGAGCACGTTCTCGCGGTCGAGCACGTCGAGGCCGGCCTGCGTCGTTCCCTTCGGACTCGCGACGCGTTCGGCGATCGATTCCATGCTCTCCGCTTTTGTCGCGGCCATCCATGCCGTTCCAAGCGTGGTTTCCAGTGCGAGGATCGACGCGATCTCTTCACTGAGTCCGCGCCTCATCCCCGCCTTGGCGAGCGCGGCGATGAAGCGGGCGACATAAGCGGGACCGGCGCCCGCGACGGCGCCGAGCGCGGCGAGTTTCTCCTCGTCCGTCATCCACATGGCGAATCCCAGGGCGACGAAGAGGTCGCCGATTTGCTGCTTCAACGGTCCGTCTTCTAGATCGCCGTAGAGGCCCGTGACGCCGCGGCGCACGGCAGTCGGCAGATTCGGCGTCGCGCGCACGATTCCGAGCGCTTCGGGAAAGCGGCTGCGTAGCGTCGCGAGCTCGACGCCGGCGAGCAGCGACACGACGATCGTGTCCGGGGTCAGGAACGAGCCGAGCTCGGGCGCGATCTCGGCAAGCTTTTGCGGCTTGAAGGCAAGGATGACCAACCTTGGCCGCTCTCCCGCGTCATCAGCGGAGGTGACGACGCGCGTGCCCTCAACCGCTGTGCCGCTCGGGCGAATGACGGTCACGGGCGACAGATCCAGCCCCCCCATCCGCCAGCCGTCGAGGATCGCGCCGCCCATGTTGCCGCAGCCGACGAACCACGTCGGCGCGGGGATCGTCAGTGGCTCCGTCATGCCTCGCCGTGCGTATCGATCAGGGCCGCGGCTATGGCTTCGCCCGGCGACTTCCCGCCCCACAGCACGAACTGGAACACGGGATAGAAGCGCTCGCACTCCTCGACCGCCGCTTCGGCGATCGCTTCGGCCTGCTCGAGGCTAAGCCCCTCATCGCTGCGGGTGTCGAGGATGGTCGAGTGGCGGAAGACGACGAGACCGGAGCCGGACCACATCTCGAAATGGCCGAGCCACAGCTGCTCGTTGATCAGGCTCAGCGCTTCGAAGATCGCCGCGCGCTTCTCCACCGCCACCTTGATGTCGGGGAAGGCGAGGAACTGCAGCACCTGGTCCTCGGACCGCCACACGCCGCGAAGCTCGTACTGCGCCCAGCTTCCCGTGGCGGAGGCGACGATCTCGCCCTCGGCGGTCCGCTCGCACGCCCAGCCGCGCGCCTCGAAATATTGCTCGAGGACCTCGATCGGAGCGCCATCGTCTCGCTCGTCCTGGATTTCTTCTTCGCTCAGGTTCACGCTCCCGGCGCTGCCTTCTTGCCGCCGCTCGTTCGCTTCGTCGTGCCCGCGGCAGGGCCGGCGACCTTCGCCTCGAGCGCGGCGATGCGCGCTTTGAGGATCTCGTTCTCGTCGCGCGACGCCGCGGCCATGGCCTTCACCGCCTCGAATTCGTCGCGGCCGACGAAGTCCGCGCCGCCCATCCATTCCTTCATCTTCTCGCGAGCGCTCGCTTCAGCCTCGCGGCCCATGCCGGCGAAGGTGCCGGCGAAGCCGTTCACCATCTTCACGAAATCGTCGAACATCTTGTTTTCGGATTGCATCCGAATTTCTCCCTTTCGGTCTCGAAAATAGGGGTTCGACCGATGTTCCGCCACCCTGGCCGGCGGACCTATCCCCAGCTGCGTCAACTATCCCCAGATTTTACAGCGCCGAGCAGGAACTCGACATTGCCTTCAGGGCCGGTGATCGGACTCGGGGTTACGCCCTGCACTGTCCAGCCTTGGGACCCGACCCACGCGGTCGCTTCAGCGCACACGCGCTCGTGCACGGCAGGATCGCGAACGACTCCGCCCTTGCCCACCTCGTCGCGGCCGGCCTCGAACTGCGGCTTGATCAATGCGACAAGCTTGGCTCCCCCATTGGCGAGCCTCAGTGGCGCCTCCAGCACCTTGGTGAGGCTGATGAAACTCGCATCGCAAACGACAATATCGATTGGCTCCGGCACGGTACTTGCGTCCAGATTGCGCGCGTTGGTCTGCTCGTGAACAATGACGCGCGGGTCCTGCCGAAGCTTCCACGCGAGCTGGTTGGTGCCGACGTCCACCGCATAGACTTTCGCCGCTCCCCGGCTCAGCAGCACGTCGGTAAACCCGCCGGTAGAGCTGCCCACATCCAGCCCCACCGCGCCGGTCACGTCGAACCCGAAATTCGTC
>DATCJM010000036.1:0-3722 GCA_036562805.1 Sphingomicrobium sp. | reverse complement strand
CGCACCTTCAATCGGAGATTCATAAGTGGCGACGCAGATCGACAGCCAATTCAACGACTATGTCGTCAAGGACCTCGGCCTCGCCGCTTTCGGGCGCAAGGAGATCGAGATCGCCGAGACCGAGATGCCGGGCCTGATGGCCCTGCGTGACGAGTTCGGCGCGTCGAAGCCGCTGAAGGGCGCGCGGATCACCGGTTCGCTTCACATGACGATCCAGACCGCCGTGCTGATCGAGACGCTGATCGAGCTCGGCGCAGAGGTGCGCTGGGCCTCGTGCAATATCTTCTCGACCCAGGATCACGCTGCTGCAGCGATCGCGGCGCGCCACATTCCGGTGTTCGCGGTCAAGGGCGAGACCCTCGAGGAATATTGGCAATATGTCTGCCGCATCTTCGATTGGGCCGAAGCCGGCAGACCCGAGACGACGGCCAACATGATCCTCGATGACGGCGGCGATGCGACGATGTTCGCACTTTGGGGCTATCGCGTCGAGAAAGGCGAGGAGCTGTTCGAGCCGTCGAACGAGGAAGAGGAAATTTTCGCCGCGACGCTGAAGCGCTTCATGACCGAGCGGCCCGGTTACCTCACCAAGAGCGTCGAGAACATCAAGGGCGTTTCGGAAGAGACGACCACCGGCGTTCACCGGCTCTACGACCTCGCGAAGAACGGCAAGCTGCCGTTCCCGGCGATCAACGTCAACGACAGCGTGACCAAGTCGAAGTTCGACAATCTCTATGGCTGCAAGGAATCGTTGGTCGATGCGATCCGCCGCGCGACCGACGTGATGCTTGCCGGCAAGGCCGCCTGCGTCGCCGGTTATGGCGACGTCGGCAA
Source organism: Sphingomicrobium sp. (assembly GCA_036562805.1). Classification (GTDB taxonomy): domain Bacteria; phylum Pseudomonadota; class Alphaproteobacteria; order Sphingomonadales; family Sphingomonadaceae; genus Sphingomicrobium. The sequence goes on along the minus strand of DATCJM010000036.1, from coordinate 2,888 downwards.
GGGTTCGGCCGCGAGCCTCCGCAACGGCGGTGCACGCGTGTTGGTCACCGAAGTCGATCCGATCTGCGCGCTCCAGGCGGCCATGGAAGGCTATGAAGTCGTGACGATGGAGGAGGCGACGAAGCGCGCCGACATCTTCGTCACCGCGACCGGCAACATGGATGTGATCACCGTCGATCACATGCGGGCGATGAAGAACATGGCGATCGTGGCCAACATCGGCCACTTCGACAGCGAGATCCAGATTGGCGCGCTCGCCAATTTCAAGTGGACCGAGATCAAGCCGCAGGTCGACGAGGTCGAATTTCCGGACGGCAAGAAGATCATCGTGCTCTCGAAGGGACGGCTGGTGAATTTGGGCAACGCGACCGGTCATCCGAGCTTCGTGATGAGCTCTTCATTCACCAACCAGGTCCTGGCGCAGATCGAGTTGTTCACCAAGGGCGACCAGTACAAGAACGACGTTTACGTGCTTCCCAAGCATCTGGACGAGAAGGTCGCGCGGCTGCATCTCGACAAGCTGGGCGTGAAGCTCACCGCTCTCAGCGAGAAGCAGGCGGCGTATATCGGCGTTTCCCCCGAGGGCCCGTTCAAGCCGGATCATTATCGCTATTAGGTGAGCGTCAGGCGGGTCGCTTTGGCGCCGGATTTCTGTCGGCCGGACGACTTTCACATGAATGTTGCATTAATGTAACACGGACGAGGCTTTTACTGCCTGCAATCAATTAGCTGGTTCCAATTTCAGCGCCGTTCCATCACCGTCTGCCGGGGATTAATCCGACATACTCGAGGGGACCTGCGAGCCATGCGCCGAATTGCAACCTTTATCCTGTCCACCGTGTCGGTAGCGGCGATCGCCGCGACGCCGGCCTTTGCACAGAACACGCCGCCTTCACCGCCGACTGCGCCGACGACTCCGCTTCCGGACCAGAGCAATCCGCCGCCGTGCCCGCCGGGAACGGTTTCGACCAACGGCAGCTGTGTGACGGGGCAGATCACGACTGCCAGTGGCGCGCCGGCGAACCAGAGCAATTCGAACGCGATCGTGGTCACCGGGTCGCGCATCCAGCGCCCGAACCTGCAATCGCCGGTGCCGATCACTTCGATCACGCAGCAGGAGCTGACCAACCAGGGCCAGGTGAGCGTCGGCGACGCGCTGAACGACCTGCCCGCGCTGCGTTCGACCTTCAGCCAGCAGAACTCGGGCCGCTTCATCGGCACCGCCGGCGAGAACTTCCTCGATCTTCGCGGCCTCGGCACGAACCGCACCCTGGTGCTCGTGAACGGACGCCGCTTCGTCACGGCAGCCGTCGGCGACTTCTCGGTCGACGTCGACGAAATTCCGCAGGACCTGATTGACCGCATCGACGTCGTGACCGGCGGCGAATCCGCGGTCTACGGTTCAGACGCCGTCGCCGGCGTCGTCAACTTCATCCTCAAGAAGGATTACGACGGCTTCCGCATCCGCGGCCAGGCTGGTGAGTCCACCTACGGCGACCGGCCGGTCGACTTCATTTCGACCACCTTTGGCAAGAATTTCGCCGATGGCCGCGGCAATATCGCCGTGAACCTCGAATACACCCATGCGGGCGAGCTGTTCTTCCGCGACCGCAAGCATTTCTCGAACGTTTGCGGCTTCGAGCCGAACCCTGCGGACGACGGTGGCTTCGACGATCCGACCACGGCTTCGGGCGACAGCACGAACGGCATTCCGGACAACATCTTCGTTTGCGGTCAGCGCAACCCGTTCGTAACGAACGGCGGCTCCGTCGCCGTGTTTGGAAGCGGTAAAACGCTGGCGTTTACGCCGACCGGCGATCTGGTGTTCTCGCGCGCGCCGCAGCAGAATTTCGTTCTGCTTGGCGGTACGGTCCAGAGCAACGATCCGCTCGGCGGATCGACGCTGCGGGAAACGGGCGACCTCTCGGTCGGCCGCAACCGCTACAACATCAGCGTTCTCGGCCACTTCGACGTGTCCGATCTGTTCAAGCCGTTCGTGGAAGCAACCGCGGTTCGTCAGAAGGTGTTCCAGGAATTCCAGCCGACCTTCTTCCAAGGCGACCTCCACAACTTCTTCGAGGCAGCCTTCGGCGCAACGACGGTACCCAGCCTGCGCTGCAGCAATCCGTTCCTGAACGACCAGGCACGCGATGTGCTGCTCAACACCCGCTCGACCTGTGCATTGCGCAATCCGGACGGCACCATCGCACTCGATGCTAACGGCAATCGGATATTCAACCCGAACGGCATCATTCCGATGAACCGCTTCAACGTCGACATGGGTGCGCGCCAGGAGATCGATACCCGGACGACCTACCGTATCGTCGGCGGCGTGATGGGTGATTTCAAGAACGACTGGCACTATGAAATCTCGGTCAACTACGGCCATCACCACGCCCGGAACGACCAGCACAACGACCTATTCGTGCAGAATCCGGACGGCACGGCCGGCCCGTTCGCGCTCGCGCTCGACGCGGTCTCGGTCGACGCGAACGGCAACATCCTCAGCCCCGGTCAGCCGGGCTTCGGCCAGCACATCGTCTGCCGCTCGAGCATTGCCAATCCGGGCAACGGCTGCGTGCCGCTCGATCTCTTCGGAGAAGGCGCTCCGAGCCAGGCCGCGCTCGACTTCGTCAATCGTACCTCGACGCTTTTCCAGACGGCGACCGAGTTCGACACGATGGGCTTCCTCAGCGGCGACACCAACCGCTGGTTCTCGCTGCCGGGCGGCCCGATCGGCTTCTCGGTCGGCGCCGAATACCGTCGCGAGACCGCCGAGGTGCATGCCGATCCGATCAGCTCGGTTCCGGGCGACACGTTCTTCAACGCCTTCCCGGAGTTCAATCCGCCGGCCTTCAAGGTGTTCGAGTTCTTCGGCGAGCTGAATG
>DATCJM010000004.1:0-4735 GCA_036562805.1 Sphingomicrobium sp. | reverse complement strand
AGCAGGGCCGCCTCTCGCCGACCATTCGCCGTCGCCGACGCGGACCCGGCCGCCATGCGCGTCGATCGGCTGCGTCGCCACGACGACCTGGCCGAGCATTCGCTTCACCCGATCGTTGAGGAACGGGTCGGGCGAATAATCATAGCGCATCGAATAAGCGCGGCGGCCGCCGACCCGCACCGCCAGGAACGCGAGAATGGCGAATATCGCGAGCTGGAGCGGAAGAGTCACCGGAAGAGCCAGCGAGACAAGTCCGGTCGCGACCGCTGCACCGCCGATGAAGACGAGGAAGAAGCCGGGCGCGATCAGCTCGGCGATCAGGAGGACGATGCCACCGATCAGCCACAGCCATTCCGGGTCTAAGTTCATCTCCGTCATTCAGCGGCTTTGGGAACGCTCGGCACGGCCTTCGGCCTGGCAGGCGGCGCGGCGCCGCCGACCGCTTCCTTCGCGAGCTCGGCGATCCCTCCGAGCGTGCCGATCAGCTGCGTCGCCTCGACGGGAAAGAGGATGGTCTTCGCATTTGGCGAGCGCGCGAACTCCGCAACCGCTTCGACATATTTCTGGGCGACGAAATAATTGATTGCCTGCGCGCTGCCGCCCTCGATCGCATCGCTGACCGCCTTGGTCGCGGACGCCTCCGCCTGCGCTGCACGCTCGCGCGCTTCAGCTTCGCGGAAGGCAGCTTCGCGGCCGCCTTCAGCGGAGAGGATCGCCGCCTGCTTCTCGCCCTCGGCCTTGAGGATGGCGGACTGGCGCATGCCCTCCGCCTCGAGGATCACGGCGCGCTTCTCGCGCTCGGCCTTCATCTGGCGCGTCATCGCGTTGACGATGTCCTGCGGCGGGCGGATGTCGCGAAGCTCGACCCGGGTGATCTTGACGCCCCAGGACTCGGTCGCCTGATCGACGACCGCGAGCAGCTTCACGTTGATCTCGTCGCGCCTCGACAAGGTCTCGTCGAGGTCCATCGACCCCATGACGGTCCTGAGGTTCGTCGTCGAGAGCGCCGTGATCGCCGAGTAGAGGTCGTAGACCTCGTAAGCGGCCTTGGCGGCGTCGAGCACTTGGAAGAAGACCACGCCATCGACCGCGACCATCGCGTTGTCCTTCGTGATGATCTCCTGGCCCGGGATCTCAAGAACCTGCTCCATCATGTTGATTCGACGACCGACACGATAGAAAAACGGTGTCACATAATTGAACCCGGGTTCGGCGACCTTCACGAAACGGCCGAAATGCTCGATCGTATAGCGATAGCCCTGCCGGACGATCTTCACGCCCATCATCACGTAAAGCAGAACAAGGACCGCAACGGCCGTCATGAAGGTCGTCAGCATTTTTCTTCCCCCGGGTTCCCGATTGCGGGCATGATGCGACGGTGATGGTCCAAGCGGAAGCGAAAAAAGACAAAGACATCGACCTCTTCGCCATACGGTCGATCCTGTTCCTGCCGGCGTCGAACCCGCGTGCGATCGCCAAGGCACGCGAGGCCGGCGCCGACCTTGTCGTTCTCGACCTCGAAGATGCCGTGAAGCCCGGCGACAAGACGTCCGCTCGCTCGGCCGCGGTGGAAGGCGCTTCGTCGACCTGGAGCATGCCCGTCGCGATCCGCGTCAACGGCGTCGGCACGAAATGGCATTCGCTCGACCTCGACGCGGTCGCGCAGTCGAAGGCGGATCTTGCAGTGGTCCCGCGCGCCACCTCGGCACACATCGTCGGGGACATTGCGGCGACCATCGGCAAGCCCGTCCTGGCAATGATCGAAACCGCGGCAGGCGTGCTCGCTGCTGCAGAGATCGCTTCGACAAGTGCCGGCCTCATCGCGGGAACCAACGACCTGCGAGCAGACCTTCGCCTTCCGCTCGACGCAACTCGGAAGCCGATCTCCGTCGCGCTCCAGCTGATCGTGCTTGCCGCGCGCGCTGCGGGCATCGCCGTCTTCGATGGCGTCTTCAACAGCCTCGAAGACCCTGACGGATTTCTCCGCGAGGCGGAGGACGGCAGGAACCTCGGCTTCGACGGCAAGAGCCTGATTCATCCCAACCAGATCGCGCCCTGCCATAGAACCTTCGCGCCAACCGCTGCGGAGATCGAGCGGGCTCGGGCGCTCGTCGAGGCTTTCACGGGCGGTGCCGAGCTCTTCGGAAACGAGATGATCGAGCGGATGCACGTCGAGGCAGCCCGGCGGGTCCTGGCAAGGGCAGGCGGCTGACCGGACACTTGGCGAATCGCACTTTGCCTGTCATGGGCCGATATGGCCCAGCTCAACCAAGCCTCTGACATTGCCCTTGGACTGACGTTCGACGACGTCCTCCTGCAGCCGCTCGAATCCTCGGTGCTTCCGAGCCAGGCGGAAACCCGGACCTTCCTCACGCGCGAGATCCCGCTCAACATCCCGATCCTGTCGTCGGCGATGGACACGGTGACCGAGGCGGACATGGCGATTGCACTGGCGCAGCTCGGCGGAATCGGCGTGCTCCACCGCAACATGACGCTCGAGGAGCAGGCGCTCGCCGTCCGCCAGGTCAAGCGGTTCGAAAGCGGGATGGTGGTCAATCCCATCACCATGGCTCCCGACCAGACGCTCGCCGAAGCGTTCGAGCTGATGAAGACCCACCGGATCAGCGGGATTCCGATCGTCGAGAAGTCGGGCAAGCTGTGCGGCATCCTCACCAATCGCGACGTCCGGTTCGCCGAAAATGCGAAGCAGAATGTCAGCGAGCTGATGACTCGCGAGAATCTGGCGACGGTGCGGATCGGGACCAGCCAGGAAGAAGCGCGGCGGATCCTCCACCAGCGGCGGATCGAGAAACTGCTCGTGGTCGACGAGGACAATCGCTGCGTCGGTCTGATCACCGTCAAGGATATCGAGAAGGCCGTCGCTGCACCCTTCGCGACCAAGGACGCCGAAGGCCGGCTTCGCGTCGCCGCGGCAACGACCGTTGGCGACAAGGGCTTCGAACGCTCCCAGGCGCTGATCGAGGCGGGCTGCGACTGCATCGTCATCGACACGGCCCATGGTCACAACACCGATGTCGCAAGGTCCGTCGAGCGAGTGAAGGCGCTCTCCAACTCCGTCCAGGTCATCGCCGGCAACGTTGCCACCGCCGATGCGGCCAAGGCGCTGGCGGATGCGGGAGCGGACGCGATCAAGGTCGGAATCGGTCCCGGCTCGATCTGCACGACCCGAATCGTCGCGGGCGTCGGCGTGCCCCAGCTGACGGCGGTCATGGACGCCGCGCGGGCGGCAAAGGGTGTTCCGGTCATTGCCGACGGCGGCATCCGCACCAGCGGCGACATCGCCAAGGCGCTGGCCGCCGGCGCGTCGACCGTGATGGTCGGATCGCTGCTTGCGGGGACCGAGGAGGCGCCGGGTGAAATCTTCCTTTATCAAGGACGTAGCTACAAGAGCTACCGCGGCATGGGATCGGTCGGCGCAATGGCGCGCGGCTCGGCCGACCGCTATTTCCAGCAGGACATCAAGGATCATCTGAAGCTGGTCCCCGAAGGGATCGAGGGGCAGGTGCCGTACAAAGGACCGGTGCGGGAGATCATCCACCAGCTCGTCGGCGGCGTGAAGGCGGCCATGGGCTATACGGGATCGCAGACCATCGCCGAGCTCCAGAAGCGCGCGAAGTTCGTTCGCATCACGAATGCCGGCCTGTCCGAAAGCCATGTGCATGATGTCACCATCACGCGCGAGGCGCCCAATTATCCGACGCGCTGATTTGATGATCCCTCTCCACGCGGGAGAGGATGGCGAATGACTCCCGCCGCGCGGCTGCAGGCGGCGATCGAAGTGCTGGACGAGGTGATCGCCGCTGCGGAGAGCGACGGGCCGCCGGCGGACGCGATCGTCACCCGCTATTTCAAGCATCGCCGCTATGCAGGGTCGAAGGATCGGCGTGCCGTGCGCGAGTTGGTTTTCCGCGCGATCCGTCGTTCGGGCGAGCGCCCCGAGAAAGGCCGGCCTGCGCTTCTCGGCCTGGCAAAAGATGAGCCGGCGCTTCTCGAGCTTTTCGGCCTGCCGCGTGGCCCCGAACCACCCGCCGAGGACGAAGTGGCGACGGCACGGAGCTTCATCCCCGAATGGCTCGTGTCCGAGCTCTCGCCGCTCGTCGGCCGGGAAGAGTGGCCGGCGCTGCTCGAACGGGCGCCGTTGGACCTGCGCGTGAACGTCGCCAGGACATCGCGCGAAGAGATGCTCCATGAGTTTCCGGCTGGCGAGCCGACGCCGATGAGCCCGTGGGGAATCCGCCTGCCGCCGGATAGCCGCGTCGACGATCACGCTGCGTTCCAGGCCGGCCTCGTCGAGGTGCAGGACGAAGGGAGTCAGCTGATCGCCTTGGCCTGCGCGCCGAGAGGGGGAGAGCGCATCGTCGATTTGTGCGCCGGAGCCGGCGGCAAGTCGCTCGCGCTGGCGGCGGCCGCGCCTGAAGCGTCGATCCTCGCGACGGATAGCAATCGCGCGCGGCTCTCCAAGCTGGACCCGCGTGCGGCGCGCGCCGGCGCCCGGATCGAAACGAAGCTTCTGGATCCGCCCAGGGAGCTGGAGCAGCTTGCCGACTGGCGCGAGGCAGCAGATGTCGTTCTCGTCGATGCGCCCTGTTCCGGAAGCGGCACCTGGCGGCGCAATCCCGAGGGACGCTGGCGCCTGACCGCTGAGCGGCTCCAGCGCCTGCTCGCCGTACAGGTGCACCTTCTCGACATCGCCGCCGAGCTCGTTCGTCCCGGC
>DATCJM010000376.1:0-4863 GCA_036562805.1 Sphingomicrobium sp. | reverse complement strand
AATTCCGGATTGTCCGCGTGCCGTTCGGCATTTCGGGAAAGCAGCGACAGCTGGCTGACGAGATTCTTGATGTCGTGGAGAATGAACGCGAACCGCCGGTTGAATTCCTCGAACCTGTGCGCCGTCGCCAGCGCTTCTTCGCCCATCGCTTCGGCAAGCGAGCTGGCGGCCTGGTTCCCGGCCGTGCGCAGCAAATCGAAATCTTCCCAGTCGAGCGAGCGTCGATATTCGGGCGCGGCGAGCACGACGAGCCCGATCAGGCGCTGCTGATGCATCAGCGGCACGCCGACCCACACGGCGGAATCGTCGACCATCCATTGTGGGACCGAAAGGGCATCTCGCGCGCCAGCCCACCCGTTCCGAAGCGCCTCGAACTGGACGATACGGCCGCTCGCTTCGACCTCGCTCCACAAGGCCCGCAAGTCCTGGAGCTTCGCCGCGGGTGGATTGCCTGTCGTCCAATTGCACTCGGCCGCGACACTCAGCGCATCGCCCTCGCCGACGAACAAAAGTCCGCCCGGCGCATCGACGATGTCGGCGAACGCCTTGACGATCCGCTCGGTCAACGGCGGCGCATCGGGCCCGCTCCGGCCAAGCGTCGCAGTGAACCGGAGCCATTCGGTGCGATAGTCATAGCGATGCTCGAACAAATGCTTGGCGAGCTTGATCTTCAGCCACCCGCGGGCGCGTGCGCTCGGCAGCAGGACCATGGCGGCGACGGTCATCACGGCGAGCACTGCAATCATCAGCGCGCCCGACCAGTCGACGCTCGACCCACGAAGGGCCGTCGCGACGATCGCCATCAAGGCGAAATAGGCGCAGATCGCGAGCAGCGAGAGCGACTGGAACGTCGCCGCTCGCGAAACGCGGATCCGCATGCCGCTTTCGTCGCGGGTCGCGAAGGCGAACAGTGGCGCGGTGAAGGCGACGGCGATCCCGCGCCACTCCATCAGGTGGCGTGCGCTCGCGGCGCCGAGATAAGCGACGGTGTAGAGGTTGAGGTCATACACCCACAGCAACGCAAGTCCGAGGCTGGCGAGGCGGATGTGCGACCGGCTTGCGGGTGCGGCCTGGCCATAGACATTGTGAACGAGGACGAGGGCGCCCGCCGCCGTCGTGATGCGCAGGATCAGGCTCGTCTGCGCAATTGTTCCGCTCGGCGAAATCAGCTGGAGGGTATCGGCAATGAGCTGAAGCCCGATGACTGCAGCGACCGCGCCGTAAACGAGCTTCAGCCCATGCTCACGCTCCTCGCTCGCGGCGGAAAGCCCATAGAGGAGGCTGATCCAGACGAGGTTGCGTGCGCTTTCGGCATAGCCGGCGATGGATTCGCCGGGCATGACGGCACTGAGCCAGGCCCAGCATGCGGTTATCGCGAACGCTCCGGCGAGCAATCGTTGCGCGGGCTGCCGCGCAGCATGGCCCAGCCGCCAGATCATCAGCGCGGTGAAAAGCGCGGCGGCGAGTGCGTGACTCCAGAAGACGATCAGCGCATCCACGCCGCCGCTCCCGCTTTCGCCGATGTCAATTCTGCCGACATGGCGACGGGTGTCGCTAAATTTTACAAAGAAGTGGTGAACGGGCGGCCGTCGAGCCGCCCGCTACAGTTCAGAATGCAGCAGTACCGTTGGGCGTCCCGAGCCCGCTCGGGCCGTCATAGGATGTGACTCCGGTGCACAAATAAGTGCCGCCGCAATAGCCGTTCGAGCCGCTCCGCACGTCCCACAACGAGCCCTTGTGATTGTAGGGGTCGGACCCATAGGTCACGGACGTTCCGCCGGCGCCGTAAATGCCGGCGACGAGCGGCGCCGCGACGCTGGTGCCGCCGAAGATCATCCAGCCGGCCGCGGTCGAGCTCGTCGGCCCGTAAACTGCGACGCCCGTATTTGGGTCAGCGATGGCCGAGACGTCCGCAACGGTGCGGCGGGCGCATAGTGCGTCCGTCTGCCACTTCGGCTTCGCGTAGAGCGCGCTGCAGCCGCTTCCGGCGCCCGTCCAAACGGTCTCGGACCAACCGCGGGTGTTTGTTGCACGGCGCAAGCTGGTGCCGCCGACCGCCGTCACGTGCGGCGAGGAAGCGGGGAACTCGACGCCATAACCATTGTCGCCGGAGCTGACGGTGATCGCGACGCCCGGGTGATTGTAGGCGCTTTCATAATAGGTCGACCCGGATTCGCCGCCGCCATAGCTGTTCGAAATGGCATGAGCGCCGAGGCGCGCCGCGGTGTTCTCGGCGGTCGCCAGTGCGCTGAAGCTCGCCGTCGAAGCCTGGACGAGCAGGATGTGACAGTTCGGGCACATTGCGCTCACCATCTGCAGGTCGAGCGCGGTTTCCTGGGCCCAGCCCACGTCCATCGCGGGATAGCTGGTTCCGCCGCTCTGGTTGACCTTGCGGAAGCAGCCGTTCGCAGTGGTGCACGCCGGGAGCCCATATTGATTGCGATAGACGCCGAGGTCACGCTCCGCGTTCGGATAGCCGTAGGCATCGACGACCGCGATGGTCGTCGTCGAACTGCCCGAGCTGGTGACCTTGTAAGCGCTGCGCAGGCTCGACGGGCTATAGCCTGACGGAGCCGTAAGCAGATTTGCGGTCACCTCTTTGCCGGGGCGGATATCGCCGCGAGCGTCCGTGACGACATGGGCGTCACAATGCGCGAAGCCCGGGCCGACGTTGGCGCGCCCGCAAACCGCACGGTGATAAACGTTGCCGCTGAGCTGGATCGGTCCCGGAACGGCCGACGCAGAGCCCGCGCCCCCGACGGCTAGAACGAGCCCGGCGGCGGCCAGTGCAAACTTGAACAAATTCATCGAACCCTCCCCGGTCGAATGGCCGAAGAGGATCGCTCACAGCTGCTAAACGCAAGATTTATCAGCAGCTTAGATTGGGCCCCGGGTCCTCGCTTCGTCGCGCGCCCGGACCGTTTCATCTATAATTGCAACCGATTAATCCTCGGACAATGCTGGCCTTAGCCCTTCTTGAGCACGTCTAGTGCAGCGGTCGTCATCGCTTCGGTCGCCGTCGAAATCACCGCCTCGGCGTCGGGCGCCCAGAACGGGCTGTGCAGCGACGGCAGCTTGAGCGTGTCGCCCTTGACCGCGTCCCATTTCGCCTGCGGGACGCCGCCGACCCAGAAGATCGTGCTCTGCTTCGTCTTGTCGGCGAGCCAGTAACGGCTGAAATCCTCGCCCGCCATGATCGGCTTGGTCTCGACCACCCGTGCATCGCCGAAATGCTGCCGGAACAGCGAGATGAGATGCGTCGACAGCGCCTCGGTGTTGAACGTCGACGGCGTGTAGGTGTCGGCTACGGTTACGACGGGCATCTTGTCGTCCGGCATGCCCGCCGCGATTGCTTCTCCGCGCGCGATCCGTGCAATCCCGTCGAGCAGCAGCCTGCGCGTTTCCGGAGTGTAGCTGCGCACCGTCAGCTCCAGCTTCGCATCGTCGGGGATGATGTTCTGCTTGGTCCCGGCGTGGAACGTCCCGACGGTTACGACCGCCGGCTGCTGCGGATCGTTCTCGCGGCTGACCAATGTTTGCAGCGCAACGACGATCCGCGACGCCAATACGATCGGGTCCTTGGTGTTTTGCGGATAGGCGCCGTGCCCGCCGACGCCTTTCACGTCGATGCTGACGCTGTCGGTATTGGCCAGCGCATAGCCATTGGTGACCCCGATCACGCCGGCCGGAAGCGATGCGGAATCGTGGAAGGCGAGCATCGTATCGGGCTTGGGAAAGCGCGTGAACAGCCCGTCATCGAGCATCGCTTTGGCGCCCATGCCCATTTCCTCGCCCGGCTGCAGGATCATCACCAACGTGCCCGACCACTGACCCTTCATCGCCGACAGCCGCCGCGCGGTGCCGAGCCAGGTCGTGATGTGGGTGTCGTGGCCGCACGCGTGCATCACCGGCGTGACCGTCCCGTCGGGAAGCTTGCCCGTCGCCTGCGACGCGAAGGGAAGGCCCGTCTGCTCCTTCACCGGCAGCGCATCCATGTCGGCGCGGATCAGGAGCGTCGGTCCCGAGCCGTTCTTCATCACTGCGACGAGGCCCGTCTTTCCGACATGCTCGGTGACGTCGAAGCCCAGCTTGCGCATCTCGGCAGCGAGCAGCGCGGGCGTCCGCACCTCCTGCATCGACAGCTCCGGATGGGCGTGAATGTCGCGATACAAAGTCATCAGCTGCGGCATGTCGCTATGGATTGCATCGGCCAGCGTCGCCGCTCCGGCGGGTGTGGCGAGCAGCAAGGCGGACGCAAGCAGCAACAACTTCTTCATCGGGATTCTCCGGCAGAGGTGGGCACGAGCTCGATCACGTCGAGCATTGATTCGAAATGAGGCTGGGGCATCACGATCCGCCAGCGGTCGGGTGCGATGCGATCCACGAAGCCCGCGGAATCGCGCAATTCGTCCTGGCCATATTGAAGCGCGCGAGTCTCGTCGCCGAGGACAAGCGTGCCAAGGAAAACCTGGTGCACGGCATCGCCCGGAAAGATCAGTCCGACATAGCGCTGCTGTCCGCCATACTTGTTGAAGCGTTGGAGGCCGCGCTGGGCCTTTACACGACAGAGCGACGGCGGGCCGGCACGATAAGCGGCGCTGCCGCTATTCGCCTTCGACCCGATCTTGAACAGGCGGCATCGGTAGAGGCCGTTCGGAATGCCTACCGGGCCCGTCGTCGAGTCAGGATCGAAGAGCGGCCCTTCCTGGGCAATCTCCGTGGCGTGCCCGGCCTTCTTCGCAGCTCCGACGGCGGTCAGGAAGTTGGTCCGCCAATCGGCGAGCCTCTGGCGGTCGTTGGTGGTGGCGACCTGCTTCCACGCCGTCGTCCAGCGCGGGATCAATCCTGACGGCTGCTCGATCA
>DATCJM010000306.1:0-1834 GCA_036562805.1 Sphingomicrobium sp. | reverse complement strand
CGTTGGAATGGCGCTCGCCGGGTTGATGCCCGTGCCGGAAATCCAGTTCCGCAAATATGCCGAGCCGGCGACGGAGCAGATCCACGATTGCGGCACGATGCGCTGGCGCACGCACAACCGGTTCGCCGCGCCGATGGTCCTTCGGATCCCCGGTGGCTTCTTCAAATGCGGTGACCCGTGGCATTCGATGACCAACGAGGTGGAGTTCGTCCACAATCCCGGCTGGAAGGTCGCGGTGCCGTCGAACGCGGAGGATGCGGTCGGCCTGCTTCGCGGCAGTCTGCGCGGCAACGATCCCGTTATCTTCTTCGAGCATCGCGCAATGCTCGACGATTCCTGGGCGCGTCGCCCGTGGCCCGGCGACGATTATGTGTTGCCGTTCGGCCGCGCGAAGAAGACGCGCGAGGGGGACAGGATCACAATCGTCAGCTGGGGCGCGATGGTGCCGCGCTGTGAAGCGGCGGCCGAAGGCTATAGCGCCGACGTGATCGACCTCAGAACGTTGCAGCCCTGGGACAAGGACATGGTACTGGACAGTGTCCGGCGCACGCGGCGCTGCCTGATCGTGCATGAGGATTTGCGGACGGGCGGGTTCGGCGCGGAAATCGCCGCCGTGGTTGCCGACGAAGCTTTCCTCGACCTCGATGCGCCCGTCGCCCGAGTGACGATGCCGGATATTCCAAGCCCGCATCATCCGCGGCTGCTCGAATCGGCGGTGCCCTCTCCCGAGCGCATTCGAGCCGAAATCGAACGGCTGGTGGGGTTCTGAGTTGATCGAGGTCCGCGTTCCCGACGAACAGGAGGGCACGAAGGCCGTCGTGCGCGCCTGGCTCAAGCAGGTCGGCGATGCGGTCGCGGAGAATGATCCGCTGGTCGAGCTCGAAACCGACAAGGTGACTCAGGAAGTTCCGGCGCCGGCGGCGGGCGTGCTGGCGGAAATCGTTCTCGATACGGACGCGGAGGCCGTGCCGGGCGCGTTGCTGGCGCGGATCGAGACGGAGAGTTCCCCGGCGAAGGCCGGGGCCCACGAGGCAAAGCCTTCTACAATGGCTCTTGGGAAAGAGCCTGTCGGCTCTCCTGGACCCCGGCCTTCGCCGGAGGATAGTGAAACCCGCCTCAGCCCTTCCGTCCGGCGCGCGTGCCTGCAAAATGGGGTTGATCCTGCACGCATCGAGGGAACAGGCCGAAACGGGCGCGTCACTCGCGAGGATGTCGACCGCGCGATTGCCTCGGCGACGGTCGTAAGCGTCGGGGAGCCCGCAACCGCGCAGCCGCGTCAGTTCAGCGGCGAGGACATCCCGCACGACCGCATGCGGCTGACCATCGCCGAGAACATGGCGCGCGCTGTCGCGGAGCAGCCGCACGTAACGGCAGTGTTCGAAGCGGATTTCGGCGCCATTGCAGCGAACAAGGCGGCGATGGCCGCACGCGGGCAGAAGCTCAGTTACACCGCCTACATCGTCAAGGCCGCTGCCGAAGCGATGGCCGTGGCGCCGGCAATCAACGGCCGGTGGGAGAAGGATCGGATCGCCATTTCGCCGACGATCGATGTCGGCGTTGGCACGGCGTTGGGCGAGAGGGGGCTCGTCGTTCCGGTCGTGAAGAACGCCGGCGCGCTCAGCCTCGAGCAAATCGGCGCCAAGCTCGACGACCTCACGCGCCGTGCCCGCGATGGGAAGCTTGAACGGTCGGAAGTCTCCGGAGGAACCTTCACCATCTCCAACCACGGCGTTTCCGGCTCGCTGCTCGCGGCGCCGATCATCCTCCACCAGGGCCAGGCGGCAATCTTGGGCATCGGCAAGCTCCAGAAGCGGGTCGTCGTGCGGGAGATCGG
>DATCJM010000289.1:0-6727 GCA_036562805.1 Sphingomicrobium sp. | reverse complement strand
CCCACCGCCGAACAGTATCGCGCCTTGTTCCGCAGGGTCGGCGCGCCCTGGCTGTGGTTCTCGCGCCTGGTCATGCCGGACGACGAGCTCGAAGCGATCGTCCAGCACCCGGACGTCGAATTGTACGAGGTCGCCGCCGTCGAGGCGGTGGTCGGCATGCTCGAGCTCGACTTCCGCGTGTCCGGCGAGTGCGAGCTCGCCTTTGTCGGCCTGCTTCCGGAGCTGTCCGGAAAGGGCCACGGTCGCTGGCTCCTTGCCGAAGCAGTGAGCCGCGCCTGGCGCGCTGGCGTCGACCGCGTCCACGTCCATACCTGTTCGCTGGATCATCCTGCGGCGCTGACCGCCTATCGCCGCGCCGGCTTCAATCCATACAAGCGCGCGATCGAGCGCTTCCCCGACCCGCGGCTGCTCGGCATCCTGCCGAAGGACTGCGCGCCTCAGGTTCCGCTTTTGGGCACGGACGGCTGAGTGGGTCCTGCCGCAAGCTGGACGTAAATTCGCGCCAGCATCACTGCGAAGATCACCGTCAGGACGGCCTGGAGCAAGGCGAGCACCAGCGAGATCACGAGCGCCGACAGGCTGAGCGGGTCGGGCCGTCCGAGCAGCGCGACGGCGAGCGAGCCGAACGCAACCTGCGCGGCAATGAGCACGATGACGAGGCACAGGAAGACGACCAGCACGAAGCCGAGGAGCGTCAAATAGGCGTGCCGGCCGATATGCCAGCTGCGGCTTAGCAAGTGGATCGGGCCGCCGGTCTCGGCAGCGGCGACAGGGATCGTCAGCTGGAAGATCGAATAGCACAGCGCGGCAACGACCACGATCAGCACCAGCAGGCTGAGCGGCGCCTCATTCCCCATGTCCGGCGAGGATACGAAGCCGAGCGCACTAAGCAGGATGACGAGCGGGATGAGGATGATGAAGATGCCGATCATCAGCAGGACGAAGGAGCCGAGCAATGCGGGCATTCGCGCGAACCCCCGACCCACCGCGGCGCCGACCGTCGTCGACGGACCGATCGCCAGCCGATTGAGCGCGATCTGCGCAATGAGCCCGATCAGGATCGTGACGGCGAGAAGGATCAGCGTGCCGGCCGATGCCTGTCCGCTCGATGTCGGCGCAACCAGGCCCGCGATCGTCTCGGGCAGGACGACCAATGCCAGCGCGACGCTCCCGAACAGCCTCCCGTCCCGCGCCAGCACCGCGCGCGTCTCCTCCCACGCTCGTGACAGCGACAATTTCGACATGCGATCCCCCCGGCAATCCTCGTCAAAGGTCTTATGCGGACGCTTGTCCCGCGGCGCAACGGCGCTTGCTCTCGCTCGCGCGGCCGCCCATCTCATTCATCCGCAATGACCAGCATCGATGGAATCGAGTGGCGTGTAAGCGACGCGCCCGTCCCCTATGACGAGGCGCTCCGCTTCATGGACGCGCGTGCCGCTGCCATTCGCGAGCAAGCGGCGCCCGAATGCATCTGGCTTCTCGAGCACCCGCCTCTGTTCACGGCGGGCACCAGCGCCCACCCCTCGGAACTGACCAATCCGCAGGGATTCCCCGTCTACGAGGCGGGGCGCGGTGGCCGTTACACCTACCACGGACCGGGCCAGCGCGTCGGCTATGTGATGCTCGACCTCGAAAAGCGCGGGAAGGACATACGCTGCTTCGTCCATGCGCTCGAAGGCTGGGTGATCGACACGCTCGCCGAGTTCGGCGTCGAAGCCCACCGCGCGCCCGGCCGCATCGGCATTTGGGTCGGCGAGGGCGCCGACGAGGCGAAGATCGGCGCCCTCGGCGTGCGCGTGAAGCGTTGGGTGACGCTCCACGGCTTTGCCATCAACGTTGCTCCCGACCTTTCGCACTTCGGCGGCATCGTCCCGTGCGGCATTGCCGATTTTGGCGTCACGAGCCTTGCCGAGCAGGGAAAAGAAATGGCCGTCAGCGCGGTCGACGACGCTCTCCAGCGCAGTTTCTTGCCGTTTCTCAACGCCTTGCAGCGACACTGCAAAGAGTCTTGATGGAACCTTGCGCTTCAGACTATGGTTCGCGCGATTTGCGCCGGGGGAAACCCTTGCAGATCGCAATAAATAGGGAGTCTTGAATGCGTGCTCTTATCCTGGTCGCTGGCGCGGCCCTGGCGGTTGCCGCTTGCAGCAGCAACGACAACGCCAACAACACCATGAACGTCGACGAGAATCTGACGACGACGGACATGAACGCCACTGACATGAACGCGACGGACCTGAACGCCACGGACATGAACGCGACGGACATGAACGCGACGGAAATGAATACGACGACGACCACGACGACGACCACCAACGCGACCACCAACAACGCGATGTAATCGTCGAACGCCTCCGGTTACCGGGGGCGTTGGCTTTTCAAGGGGCTGCCGGTAACGCCGGCAGCCTCTTTTTTTGTCTCTCGCTGGAGTCGCCGATGCGTGCCTTGATCCTGATTGCCGGTGCCCTCGCCCTGAGCCTGTCGCTTGGCGGCTGCGGGAACAACGACCAGAGCGACAACACCCAGAATGTCGACGAGAACCTGACCGCGGAGAATATCGTCTCGAACGATGTCACGGCGATCGACGCCGTGACCGGCGATGCCGCCAACATGGCGGCGGAATCGGACATGAACGATGTCGGCAATGTCCCGAGTGACAGCGGCAACGCCTCCGCCTTCCCGAAGCCGAAGCCGCAAACCGACACCCCCGCGGGCAGCACCTCGACCAGCAAGCCCGCGCCGAGCCCGGTCACCAACACTCCCTCGAACGCGGCTGGCAACGCCACCGACTGATCAGGCCAGCCCGACCACCTTGTGGGTCTGAAGGCTGAGCCGCCATTTCGGACGCTCCATCGCCAGCGCGATCGCGGCGTCGATCGATGCCGCGAGATCGTCGCAATCCATCGGCTGGACGAGGAAATGATGGAACGCCCAGCGCTCGAGCTCGGCCGGGTCGATCCCATCCTGCGGCCACACCAGCTTCAGCTCGTTCCCTGACCGCTGGACCACCTCCGTGCCCGCCTTCGGGCTTACGCAGATCCAATCGATCCCGCCGACAGCGGGAAGCGTGCCGTTCGTCTCCACCGCGACGCGGAACCCGCGCTCGTGCAGCGCATCGACAAGCGCCTCGTCGAGCTGAAGCATCGGCTCCCCGCCGGTGATGACCACCAGCCGCTCGTCCTCGCCCCCTCCCCACATCCGCTGGACATGCTCCGCCAGCGCTTCCGCTCCCGCGAACTTCCCGCCCCCTTCGCCGTCAGTCCCGACGAAGTCGGTGTCGCAGAAACGGCATTGCGCAGTCGCCCGGTCCTGCTCGCGTCCAGACCATAGATTGCAGCCGGCAAAGCGCAGGAAGACCGCGCGGCTGCCCGACTGGACGCCCTCGCCCTGGAGCGTCAGGAAGCATTCCTTGACCGCATAGCTCATGCGTAAACCGTCGGATCCTCGATCCGCGCGTCGGCGAAGCCTTTCGCGCGGAGCCGGCATGCATCGCATTCGCCGCAATGCCGTCCGTCGGGGAGCGGATCGTAGCAGCTGTGGCTGAGCGCCGCGTCGAGACCGAGCCGCTGCGCCTCCTGCGCGATGTCGGCCTTGCTCATATGCTGGAGCGGCGCGTGGATGGTGAAGCGGTCGCCTTCGACCCCCGCCTTGGTCGCGAGGTTGGCGACACGCCCGAACTCTTCGATGAATTCCGGCCGGCAGTCGGGATAGCCGGAATAATCGAGCGCATTGACGCCGATGAAGATGTCGCGCGCGCCGCTCGCTTCGGCGAGACCGAGCGCGACGCTGAGGAAAATCGTGTTGCGCGCGGGCACGTAGGTGACGGGAATTCCGTCGCCGACGCCGGTTTTGGGCACGTCGATGTCGCTCGTCAGCGCCGAACCACCGAAAGCGCGAAGGTCGAGCGGGAGAATGATGTGCCGCTCGGCCAGCCGCTCGGCGATCGCCTCCGCGGCAGCGAGCTCGACGCGGTGGCGCTGGTTATAGTCGATCGTCAGCGCGATGACCGAAAAGCCCTGCTCGCGCGCAATTCCGGCGCAAACCATCGAGTCCAGGCCGCCCGACAAAAGAACGACCGCCGGCCGGCTCACAGCTTGATGCCCAGCCTCGGCGCCGCCCAGAACATCACCGCATAAAGGGCCAGCGTCCCGGCGATCGCGATTGCCATGCTTAGCCAGAAGCCGAGCCCGGAACGCAGCAGCAGCGGAATCGCAATGAACAATGGCACCGAGGGGATGATGAACCAGATCGTGCTCGCGGACAGCTCGGCGACCCGCTCGGCATCGCTCGTATCGCGCCACAGCCACAACATCGCGAGCAGCGATGTCAGGGGCAGCGACGCGACGAGTCCGCCCCAGCCGGGGTAGCGCCGTGCGATTTCGGACACGGCGGCAACGATCGCGCCTGACAAGGCGGCCTTGATGACAAAGTAAAGCATGCGCGCGCCTATATCGTCCCCTGCATTTGCAGGGGAGGAGAATCGCAAAAAGAAGGGCCGCCCTCGCTAGGAGAAGCGGCCCAGGTATCGGGCTTGCACCCGATGGGAGGAAAGCGTGCCAATCCGGCACCTCCACTTGCTACCGCAAAATGGCTAAACGGGGCCTTAATGGGGTGAAGTTGAAGCGTTTTTCTCGCAGTCACCGATGCGGCGCGCCTCCAGCACATAATTGAACGGCAGCTGGTCGGAGATCCCCTGTGTGCGGATGGTCAGGGCGCGCGGTGTGATCACGTCGATCTGGCTCTGTCCGAAATCGGATGGCCCGCAGCTATAGTTGATCACCGCCGACTCGCCTTTGTCGCTCAGCACGGAGCGCGAGCAATTGCGCGTGCGATGCTCGAACTGCGCCATGACGAGGATGTCCGCGAAACATTGGCGAACCGGCGCGGACGCGCCCGGCACACCGCTGACCTCCCACAGACCGCCGGCAACCTTCGACAGCGCGGCAGGCGGGGCGGCAACAACAACGGCCGCCGGAATCGCCACGAGGACGCCAAGAATCAGAGAGCCCCGCACGGGCCCTATTTAGCATGCCGCGCTCAACGCTGGAAAATGAAATGACCGCCAGCCGACACTATTTGTCGAATTCGCCGGGCTCGATGGCGAAGCTCGACGAGCAGAAGGCGCAGTCGACGCGGATCAGCCCGTCGTCGCCGACCATCTCCTCACGCTCGTCCGCCGGGAAGCGTGCGATCACCGAGCGCACGTAAGCGGGATCGCAACGGCAGCCGCGGCTGAGCCTTGTCGCCGGCAGCGTCCGCACTTCATCTTCCTCATGGAAGAGCCGCCAGATCAGGTCGTCGAGCGCAAGATCCGGATCCGTCAGCTCATCCGCCTTCACCGATCCGCCGAGGATGGCGACGTGCGGCCAGTCGGGATGATCGAGCCGCGTGTGCAGCCGCTCGCGCCCCTCCTCGCCCTCGGGCAAATGCTGGAGCAGCAACCCGCCGGCGAACCAGTGATCGCCGCGTTTCTCGGCCGCGAGGCGCACGAGGCTCGGAATCTGCTCCGACTGGCTGAAATAGCTCTGCGCCGCTTCGCCGAGGTTCTTGCCCTCGAGCGGAACGATGCCTTGATAGCGCTCGTCCGAAACCGGCTGGTCGAACGTAATCGCCAGATATCCGTTGCCGAACAGCTCCTGCAGCGTCGGCTGCGCCGAGAGCTTGCCCAGCTGCTCTGCGTCATGCCGCACGTAGCCGCGCAGCTCGCCGCCGAGATAATCGCACACCAGCAGGTCGATTGCCCCGCCTTCGGTCTGCGCCTGAAGCGTCAGCTGCCCTTGCGGCTCCTTGAGCAGCGAGCCGAGCAGCGCCGTCAGCGTCAGCGCTTCGGCAAGCAGCTGCTCGATCACCGGCGGATATTGATGGCTTGCAAGGATCGAATCGACGACCCCGCTCAGGCGCGCAATGCGCCCGCGCGCATTACGCGAAGGAATGGCGACGCCGAGCGCGACGTCGGTGTTGAGCTGAACTGTCGGCATCGTGGGAAGATAGGTACCCGTCCGGACCACCACAACTAAGCCGCCGCGGCAGGCACCTCATATTCCGCTGCCGCCGCCGACAGGGTGTCGACGAACTCGCGGATATGTTCTTCCTCGATCACCAGCGGCGGGAGCACGCGCATAACGTTATCGCCCGCGGCGACCGTCAGCAGGCCTTTCGTGCGCAGGTAATTCACGAACGCACGGCTGTCGGTCTTGAGCTTGACGCCGAGCATGAGCCCCACCCCGCGCACGCTGTCGAACAGATGGTCGTGGTTCGGGATCATCTGCTCCAGCGCCGACCTCAGCCGCTCGCCCTTTGCGCGCACCTCCGCGAGAAACTCGTCATTGGCGACCACGTCGAGCACCGCCTGCCCCGCCGCCATCGCGAACGGGTTGCCGCCGAAGGTCGATCCGTGCGTTCCGATCACCATCCCGGCCGCGGCCTTCTCGGTCGCGAGGCAGGCGCCCATCGGAAAGCCGCCGCCGATTCCCTTTGCCGTTGCCATGATGTCCGGCGCGACGTCATAATATTGATAGGCATAGAGCTGCCCGGTGCGCGCCACGCCGCACTGCACCTCGTCATAGACCAGCATCAAATCGTGCTCGTCGCAGGCGGCGCGAAGGCCGTCGAGGAACTCGTGGGTGGCGGGACGGATTCCGCCCTCGCCCTGGATCGGCTCGACGAGGAATCCCGCGGTATTCTCGTCGATCGCCGCCAGCGCCGCGTCGAGGTCGTTGAAGTCGAC
>DATCJM010000271.1:0-4110 GCA_036562805.1 Sphingomicrobium sp. | reverse complement strand
CCCTCGGCGGCACGATCAGTCTTCCGGGTATCGACGGCCAGAAGGTCGAGCTCAAGATTCCTGCCGGCGTTCAATCGGGCGAGCAGCTGCGGCATCGCGGCTCGGGCATGAGCGTGCTGAACGGCCGTGGCCGCGGCGATCTCGTCGCGCGGGTGCTGGTGGAGACTCCGACGCGCATGTCAGCCAAGCAGAAGAAGCTGCTCGAAGAATTCCGCGACACGGAGACCGGCGACGAATGCCCCGCGGCGAAGAGCTTTTTCGCCCGCGCCCGCGACTATCTCGGCGGCTAGGCCGCTTCTCTCAACATCGCCGGCGGATGCGTGGTCGCGAAGCTTGGCCGTGCCCGCATGCGTTCGAGCCAGCGATCCAGGTTGCGAGCTTCTCGGATAAGCTCACGACCCTCCGCGCATTCCATGAACAGATCGAGCTGAGCGCCGAGCATGATGTCGGCGAGGCTGATGGTGTCGCCGGTAAGATAGGGCTTGTCGCCGAGGAGCCGCTCGAACTGCGCAAAGCAGGTCCGGGCCATTGGCATCGCCTCGGCGATTGCCTGCTCGTCGCCGGGTATTCCAAGCAGCCTCGGCCCTATGATTCGATTGAAGCCGATTGGCGCGCCCGCCTTCGGGAAATAATAGCATTCGATGATGCCGATGACCTGGTTCATGCGCGCGCCCGCGTTGGCATCGCCGGGTGTCAACGGGGGCGTCGGGAAGACCTCGTCGATGTAGCGGATGATGGCCTGCGTTTCGTAGATCGTGAAGCCGTCATGGTCGAAGGCAGGGATGCGGCCGAACGGATGGCGGGCGAGATATTCCGGCTGCTTATGCTCGCCGGGTGCGATCGAGTGCAGCTGATAATCGACGTCCTTCTCCCTCAGCGTGATCTCGACGCTGCGCAGGAATGGACTCCCGGGAATTCCGAAAACATTGATGTTCGACATCTGACGTCTCCCTGGGCTAACTTTTCGCTTCGTCGGCATAGAGTTGCAGCAGCATCGGCCAGCCGCCTGGCCCGCTGATGGTCTCGCGCATTGCCTCGCTGCGGTCTCCGAACCGTTCGAGGTCGCGGTGCTCGAGGTCGACCCGAGTGCCGTTGCCCTCCGGCGTGAACAGCACCTCGACTTCGGTCATGAGATTCGGGTCGAATGTGAAATCGGGGGTCAGTTGCCAGATCAGCAGGAGACGCTTGGGCGGGTCCCAGATTGCGACTTTGCCGATCTCGCATTCGCTGCCGTCCACGTCGAGTTCGTACCAGCGGCCGCCCTCGCGCGGCTCGATGATCGGGCGGTCCACGTCGGCCGGTCCGATCTTGTGCGACCTTGGCCACCACTGGCCTATTCCGCGGGTGAAGACGTCGAAAGCATGGGCCTGTGAAGCCTGGACGAAAATGCTTTTGCGGACAGGCGCAGGTCGGATCTGCCTGGTCATTCGTGGTCCTTCTTTGCTGCTTTTTCCGCCTCGACCTCCGCCGCTAACTTGAATGCGTCGAGCGCCGAGTCCCAGAATTGATCGAGCCACGCGCGCATCGTGCCGAGCCCTTTGGGGTCGATGTAATAGATGCGGCGCGTGCCGACGCTCCTGTCGATCACGAGCCCGGCCTCCTTGAGAACCTTGAGGTGCTGCGACACAGCGGGCCGGGTGACAGGAAGGCCGCGCGCGATCTCGCCGACGGGCCGTGGCCCGTCCTTCAGCTTCTCCAGCACGGCGCGGCGCGTCGGGTCGGCAAGAGCGGAGATGAGTCGCGCTGTGTTAGCCATAACTTACCGTTAGTCTAGGCTAACCAATGAGTCAACAACTATCCCAGCGTTGGATCGACGGCGGATCTTGCCTAGCGGCTCTTGAGCCGATCGATTTCCAGTTGCGTTGCGAAGAGCTGGGCGAACAGCTCGGCAGCCGCGTGAAGCTCGAAACAGGGTTCGCGTGCTGTTCGGCTGTCGCACCGGAACTCGCCGGAAAAGCCCTCGGCCTCGAACGGGATGCGCAGGCACGCCCGGACCCCCGCAGCGCTCAGCGCCTCACGACCCGCAGTGTCGCATCCGCACATCAGTGCGTCGGCGCAGGAGGTCTCGTCGCTTTCGCGAGGGAAGATGGGCACTCCGTGCTGTTTGGCATCACTGACAATCATGGGCAGGTCATCCGGCACCGTTCCTGCCTCGAACAGGCCGCGGCTGCTCTCCGCGCGCCGGCCGCCGCAAGAAAGGGTGACGCGATCGTAGCCGGTCAGCGCACGCATGCGTCGCGCGCCATTATCGAGCAGCGTCTGGCCGCGATTGCCGGCCAGCCCCGCGAAAAGACCGCCGACACTTCCGAAAGAGGCACCGAACGACCCCGTGGAGGGAACTGCCTCAAGGATCACACGGCCGTCGCAAAGTTGAAACGCAACGTCGACGAGCGCCAGCTCGTCCGTCAGACGGATGCCATAGGCTCGAGCAATCCCCGTGGTGCCGCTCAGCCGCGAGAAGAGGTTGCGAAGGTCGTGCAGCGCCTGCGCATGCACGAACCGCCCGAGCGGCTCTTCGATCAGCGTAACATGCGATTCATGCAGCAGCTGATGGATATTCTCCGACGCGCGCAGGACAATCCAGTCGAGCGATAGCTCGAGCAGCCAGCTTCCCGCCTGCACGTTGTCGGTCGTGGCTTCCCGCTCACGCACGAATTCGTTCTGCAGCTCCTGCACGTAATCCATCTATCTGCCCAGTCGCCCGGCTTTCGTCATAGCCCAGAATTCCTCCCGCGCACGTGAAAAAACCGGCGAGCCTAAGTGCTTACGTCTTCCCGAACACCCGCCCGAAGATCGTGTCCACATGCTTAAGGTGATAGCCAAGATCGAACAGGGCATCGAGGTCATCGTTCGATAGCCGCGCCGTCACCTCCGGGTCGTTCTTGAGCAGGTCGAGCAGTGAGAGCTGACCGTCCGATTCCCACACCTTCATCGCATTGCGCTGCACGAGCGCATAGGATTCCTCGCGGCTCAGCCCGGCCTGGGTGAGGGCGAGAAGCACGCGCTGCGAATGGACGAGACCACCCATGCGGTCGAGATTCTTCTGCATGCGCCCGGGATAGACGACGAGCTTGTCGACGACGCTCGTCAGGCGCGCGAGCGCGAAGTCGAGCGTGATCGTCGCGTCCGGCCCGATGAAGCGCTCGACCGACGAGTGCGAGATGTCGCGCTCGTGCCACAAAGCGACGTTCTCGAGCGCGGGAGTAACGTAGCCGCGCACCATCCGCGCGAGACCCGTCAGATTCTCGGTCAGCACCGGGTTGCGCTTGTGGGGCATAGCCGAGCTGCCCTTCTGGCCGGGCGAGAAATATTCCTCGGCCTCGAGCACTTCAGTGCGCTGGAGGTGGCGGATCTCGGTCGCGAGCCGCTCGATCGACGAAGCGATGACTCCGAGCGTTGCGAAGAACATCGCGTGGCGATCGCGCGGAATCACCTGGGTCGAGACGGGCTCGACGGAAAGGCCCAGTTCGGCCGCGACATGCTCCTCGACCCGCGGGTCGATGTTCGCGAACGTGCCGACGGCGCCGGAGATCGCGCATGTCGCGACCCCGTCGCGAGCAGCCGCAAGACGTTCACGGTTGCGCGCGAATTCCGCGTGAGCCTGCGCGAGCTTGAGCCCAAACGTCACGGGCTCGGCGTGGATTCCGTGACTCCGGCCGATGGTCGGCGTCAGCTTGTGCTCGATCGCGCGGCGCTTCAGCACCGCGAGGAGCGCGTCGATATCGCTGATCAGCAGGTCGGCGGCCTGCTTCAGCTGTACCGCCAAGGCCGTATCGAGCACATCGGAGCTCGTCATGCCCTGATGCAGCCACCGCCGCTCGGGTCCGAGCTTCTCGCCTGCCCAGGTCAGGAAGGCGATCACGTCATGCTTTGTGACGGCCTCGATCGCGTCAATCGCCTCGATGTCGATCTTGCCGAGCGCATCGCGATCATAGGCGGCGCGGATCGTCTTCGCGTCATCCGCCGGGATCATGGCGATCCTGCCCATCGACTCGGCCGCGAAGACCTCGATCTGCCACCAGATGCGATAGCGATTTTCGGCCGACCAGATGGCCGTCATCTCGGGGCGTGAATAGCGGGGAACCATGGCCGAGGCGGCTAGCAGAGAGG
>DATCJM010000261.1:0-1982 GCA_036562805.1 Sphingomicrobium sp. | reverse complement strand
GTTCAACGATCTCATCGCCGTCCCGCTCGGCGCCTTCGACGATCCGTTCTTTTTGACGCCGGCCTTCTCCGTCTGGGAAAACCGCAAGCACGATTGGATCGAGATCGTCGGCGACGGCATCGAGCACGATTGAAAGCTCTGTCCTACAGCAGCGCGATTGTGCATCATCCGTTCGTGGCGCGACCGCAGACAATCACGGGCATTCGGCAACGCACTCGGCACCGGCTGACTCGCGCGCACGCGCGTAGAACTCTCAAGTTTGTGAACATTCGCGAGCCTCATGGCCACTGATCCCGCCCGAATCACGACGCCCGAGCGCACATCCGAAGACGCCGATGCGGCGCTTCGCCCGAAGAGCCTCGACGAGTTCATCGGCCAGCAGGCCGCGCGGGAGAACCTCCGCGTCTTCGTCCATGCCGCGAAGAGCCGGGGCGAGGCGCTCGACCATGTGTTGCTCCACGGCCCGCCCGGCCTCGGCAAGACGACGCTCGCGGGAATCCTCGCGCGCGAGATGCGCGTCGGCTTCCGCGCCACCTCCGGGCCGGTGATCGCCAAGTCGGGCGACCTCGCGGCACTGCTCACCAACCTTGAGGACGGCGACGTCCTGTTCATCGACGAGATCCACCGCCTCAACCCCGCGGTCGAGGAAGTCCTCTATCCGGCGATGGAAGATCGTGCGCTCGACCTGATGATCGGCGAAGGGCCGTCCGCGCGCTCGGTCCGCATCGAGCTTCCGCGCTTCACCTTGATCGGGGCGACGACGCGGCAGGGTCTCCTCACGACGCCGCTGCGCGACCGATTCGGGATTCCCGTCCGGCTCAACTTCTATACGGTGGAGGAGCTGGAGCAGGTCGTCCGCCGCGCGGCGCGCCTGCTAAATGTCGACCTCACCGACGATGGTTCGCGCGAGATTGCGCGCCGCTCGCGCGGGACGCCGCGCATCGCCGGGCGCCTGCTTCGCCGTGTGCGCGACTTCGCCCATGCATCGGGCTCCGATACGATAGACGCCAAGGTCGCGGATTCCGCGCTCTCGCGGCTCGAGATCGACAGTCTCGGCCTCGACGCGATGGACCGCCGCTATCTGACCATGATCGCCGACCTCTACGGCGGCGGCCCGGTCGGCGTTGAGACGCTCGCCGCCGGCCTCTCCGAGCCGCGCGACACGATCGAGGACGTGATCGAGCCCTATCTCATTCAGCTGGGCCTCATCGCGCGGACTGCACGAGGGCGCTGCCTCAACGGCCGCGGCTACGCCCATCTAGGGCTGCCGGTGCCGCAGGGCAGCCAGGCCGGTTTGTTCGATAGCGGAGCGTCCTCGAAATAATGCGCGTCTTAGCGATGGCCGCGGCTCTGACCCTCGCGGCGCCGGTTCCAGCCCAACCGAACGCCCCGCCCGGTGCGCCCGATTATTCGAAGGACTCGAGCTGGCTCTGCGTGCCGGGGCGCAGTGACTCCTGTTCGACGTCGCTTGCGACGACTGCGCTGACCCCGAGCGGCTACGGCGCCGTCACCAATTCCGCGGTCGCCAAGGACCCGCCGCTCGACTGCTTCTACGTCTATCCGACGGTCTCCAGCGATTCGGGCATGAACAGCGACATGAATGCGGGCCGGGAGGAGAGGCTCACCACCGAGACCCAGTTCGCCCGCTTCGCGTCCGTGTGCCGGAGCTTCGCGCCGATCTATCGCCAGATGACGATGGGGGCGATCGCCGCTTATTCCGCAGGAGCCGACATCACTCCGTCGGCCGAGCTCGCCTATCGCGACGTGCTCGCCGCCTGGCGCAATTACATCCGCACCCGCAATGGCGGACGCCCGTTCGTGCTGATCGGCCACAGCCAGGGCAGCCTGATGCTCCAGCAGCTGATCGCGCGGGAGATCGAAACCAATCCCGCGCTCGCTCGCCGAATGAAGCTCGCGATCATCCCGGGCTACAATGTGCTCGTGCCGCAGGGCAAGCTGGTCGGCGGCACGTTCAAGTCGAC